>NZ_JBEYXJ010000021.1:0-95309 GCF_040645015.1 Streptomyces sp. NPDC046881
GTTGTCCGCATCATCGCAGGTAACTGGCGTATCGGCGGCAACCCTTTGGCGGGTTGCCGCCGATCGTGTTTAGGTGCGTCCTGTGGACCGCTTATTGACACCGACCGAAACGGGGATGTGACCGCATGGCCGCTGGAGGCTTCTGCAAGCTGCCGAACGGCACCGTGGTGGTGGCGCTGAACCTGCCCTACGGCCCCGCCGGGGTCCGGGTGCTGGTGCACGCCCAGAACCGGGCCCGGGCCCTGACCAGGCTCCGCAACCTGGGGCTGCGGGCGATCTACCTCCGGGGCAACGCCGAGCCGCCCACCCCGGACGAGATCACCGCGGTGCTGCACCATCCCGACGGCCTGATATGGCGCACGGCCCCCGCCGACAACGGTGTCATCGTGAACGAGCTGTGGCACCCGATCCGCGCGCTGCTCCGCAGACCGTCGGTGGTGCAGTAGGGGTCGCGGGGCGCGTGGTCGGCGCCCTTCGGACGCGCGCCCCTTCTCCACGCCGCGACGGCGATCGGCCGCGACGGCGGTGACCGGCGGTGCCGAACCGGCCGACAGCCCCCCGGGCCGACGGTCCTAGCCGCTCACCACGGGCTTGCCGGTGAGTTCCACGCCCGCTTCCCGCAGCTCCTCCAGGGCCCGTTCGGTGGTCTCGCCCGCCACGCCGGCCGTCAGGTCCAGCAGGACGTGCGTGCGGAAGCCCTCCCGCGCGGCGTCCAGGGCGGTGGCCCGTACGCAGTGGTCCGTGGCGATGCCCACCACGTCCACCTCGGTGATCTCGCGGGCGCGCAGCCAGTCGGCCAGCGGGACGCCGTTCTCGTCGGCGCCCTCGAAGCCGCTGTAGGCCGCCGAGTACGCGCCCTTGTCGAACACCGCGTCCACCGCGCCGGAGGCGACCGCGGGGGCGAAGTTCGGGTGGAAGCCCACGCCCTCCGTGCCCGCGACGCAGTGCGCGGGCCAGGAGCGGACGTAGTCGGGGTTGTCCGCGAAGTGGCCGCCGGGCGCGATGTGGTGGTCGCGGGTGGCCACCACGTGCCGGTACCCCGTGCCCGCCGCCTGGCCGATCAGCTCGGTGATGGCGGCGGCCACGTCGGCACCACCGGCCACCGCGAGGCTGCCCCCCTCGCAGAAGTCGTTCTGCACGTCTACGACGATCAAGGCGCGGCGCATGGTGGGTGTCCTTCGACTGAGAGTGAAGTAACTGAGCCTAGAGACTTCCGGGCCCGTGCGGGAGGGGGCGTTCGAGGGCGGACGGCGGTCCCGCTCTAGCTACCCGAGCGCCCGTGCACGTACTCCGTCGGAATGACGGGTTCCCCCCTGGACAGCTGTGTAGCGGAGAGCGGCAGGTTCGCGCGGGCCGCGATGTGCCGGTCCCGGGGCACGTCCAGCGGCTCGCGGGCGACCACCTCGCCGCCCTTGACCAGCTGCACCAGCAGCTGCCGGTCGGCCAGCTCGGCCGGGACCGGCCCGGTGCCGATCACCTCGGCCTCCGCGACGCCGTCCGCGTCCAGCCGGCGCGCGGCCCACTTGCGCCCGCCGACGGACACCTTGCCGCCGCTGGACTTCTTTGCGACCGGCACCAGCGGCGCCTTCGGATCGGCGGACTCGGCGCGCGCGACCAGCTTGTAGACCATCGAGGAGGTCGGGTGCCCGGATCCGGTCACCAGCTGGGTGCCGACGCCGTACGCGTCGACGGGCGCGGCGGCCAGCGAGGCGATGGCGTACTCGTCCAGGTCGGAGGTCACGATGATCTTCGTATCGGTGGCGCCCAGCTCGTCCAGCTGCTGCCGCACCCGGTGCGCGACCAGCAGCAGGTCCCCGGAGTCGATGCGGACCGCGCCCAGCTCGGGACCGGCCACCTCCACCGCGGTGCGGACGGCCTCGGCGACGTCGTAGGTGTCCACCAGCAGGGTCGTGCCCCGGCCGAGGGTGTCGACCTGGGCCTGGAAGGCGTCCCGCTCGCGGTCGTGCAGCAGGGTGAAGGCGTGGGCGGAGGTGCCGACGGTCGGGATGCCGTAGCGGAAGCCGGCCGCCAGGTCCGAGGTGGTCGCGAAACCGCCGACGTAGGCGGCGCGGGCGGCGGCCACCGCCGCCAGCTCGTGGGTGCGGCGGGCGCCCATCTCGATCAGCGGTCGGTCACCGGCGGCGGAGGCCATCCGGGAGGCGGCCGCGGCGATCGCGGAGTCGTGGTTGAGGATGGACAGGATCACCGTCTCCAGCAGGACGCACTCGGCGAAGCTGCCCTCGACCCGCATGATCGGCGAGCCCGGGAAGTACACCTCGCCCTCGGGGTAGCCCCAGATGTCGCCGCTGAAGCGGTAGCCGGCGAGCCACTTCAGGGTCTCCTCGTCGACGATCTCCCGCTCGCGCAGGAAGCCGAGCACCCCGGCGTCGAAGCGGAAGTTCTCCACCGCGTCCAGGACGCGGCCGGTGCCGGCCACCACGCCGTAGCGGCGCCCGTTCGGCAGCCGCCGGGTGAAGACCTCGAACACGCTCCGCCGTTCGGCCGTACCGGCCTTCAGAGCGGCGCGCAGCATCGTCAGCTCGTACTGGTCCGTGAAGAGCGCTGTCGAGGGAACGTCCACCGGCAGCCCAAGGTCCGCTGTGTTCATGACGAGGAATCGTACTCCCTTTTCGTCGGTGTGACGATTTATGGAGGCCGTGGCAGCATGGGCTGTGTGACGTCACCCGCGCCCGTAGAGATCGAACGCACCGAGTCGGCGGAGGAGGTCTTCGCCGTACCCGAGCCCGACGTCCCCTGGGTCACGATCGTGCACAACGACCCGGTCAACCTCATGAGCTATGTGACGTACGTCTTCCAGACGTACTTCGGCTACTCCAAGGACAAGGCCACCAAGCTCATGCTCGACGTCCACCACAAGGGCCGGGCGGTCGTCTCCAGCGGCAGCCGCGAGGAGATGGAGCGCGACGTGCAGGCGATGCACGGCTACGGTCTGTGGGCCACCCTCCAGCAGGACCGGAAGTAAACGCACGCAGATGCCCGGACACTTCGAACCGCTCCCCGGCGGCGGCGCGGCCGTCGCGCTCGACGACGTCGAGATCTCCATCATCCGGTCGCTGGCCGTCCAGCTCCTGGAACTCATCGGTCCCGGACCCGGCGCCGACACCCCCGAGGACCCGCTCGCCGAGCTGTTCGCCGAGGGTCCGAGCGAGCCGCCCGCCGACCCGGTGCTCAGAAGGCTCTTCCCCGACGCCTACAGCGACCCCGAGGAGGCGCCCGCCACCTCGGCCGAGGCCGAGGAGCGGCGGGCGCACTCGGCGGAGTTCCGCCGCTACACCGAGAACGACCTGCGGGCCGGCAAGCGGGAGAACGCGCTCGGCGTGATCCGCAGCCTGGACGCGCTCGCCCCGGTCGACGAGGGCGGGGCGGTGCTCAAGCTGACCCCGGAGGAGTCCCGGCAGTGGCTCGGCGCCCTCAACGACCTGCGGCTGGCGATCGGCGCCCGGCTGGAGATCACCGAGGAGGACGACACCGACCTGCTCTACCGGCTCCCGGAGGAGGACCCGCGCAAGCCGATGGTGCTGGCCTATCTGTGGCTGGGCGGCCTCCAGGAGACCCTGGTGACGACCCTGATGCCGTAGCGCTGCGCCCGGCTCGTACGGTTTTGCCCCGCTTGAGTGTTCGCTCAGAGGACGCTCAAATCCGGATAACGATCCCGTCACCTTTGTGGCCGTGTTTGCCGCATTTGGGCGCTCTTTGTCCGCTTTTACCTGTGTGATGCGCCACACCACCCCTCTGTGATCAATATTGCGGCCGTGATAAATCTTCACGACCGCCCGGCCGACACCACCCATGTCCGGCCGGGTGCGCCACCGAGCCGACGACCGTCGGCCAGGCAGACAGCTCCATCATCCGGGGGGATCGAGACCCGATCCGAGGCCGACGAAAGGCCCGGGTCGGCATGGAGAAAGGCGCACCACACATGACCTCAGCGCAGGTCGACCAGCATCGCGACGGCAACGAGGCCGTGCGGGCGGAGGGCAGCGAGGGCGAGGGCTATCAGCGCGGGCTCGGCGCCCGGCAGATCCAGATGATCGCCATCGGCGGTGCCATCGGCACCGGCCTGTTCCTGGGCGCGGGCAAGGGCATTTCCAAGGCCGGCCCCAGCCTGATCCTGGCGTACGCCATCGCGGGCCTGGTCATCTTCTTCATCATGCGGGCACTCGGCGAGCTGCTGATGTACCGCCCGGTGTCGGGTTCGTTCTCGGAGTACGCGCGCGAGTTCATCGGGCCGTTCGCCGGTTTCGTGACCGGATGGACGTACTGGCTGTTCTGGGTGGTCACGGGCATCACCGAGGTCACCGCCGCGGCCTCCTACATGACCTACTGGTTCGACACCCCGCAATGGGTGTCGGCGCTGATCTTCACGGTCGTCCTGTACGGCGCCAACCTGATCTCGGTGAAGCTCTTCGGCGAGCTGGAGTTCTGGTTCTCCATGGTCAAGGTCACCGCCATCATCGGCATGATCCTGATCTGCGCCGGCATCCTCACCGTCGGCTTCTCCGACGCCGGTGACACGGCCTCCGTCAGCCACCTGTGGAGCGACGGCGGCTTCTTCCCGCACGGTGTCGGCAACACGCTGATGACCCTGCAGATGGTGATGTTCGCCTTCCTCGCCGTCGAGCTGGTCGGTGTGACCGCGGGCGAGTCCAAGGACCCCAAGACCGTGCTGCCGAAGGCGATCAACACCGTGCCGTGGCGCATCGCCGTCTTCTACGTCGGCGCGCTGATCATGATCCTGTCGGTCGTGCCGTGGACGAACTTCCACCCGGGTGTGAGCCCCTTCGTGGCCGCCTTCGAGAAGATGGGCTTCGCCGCCGGCGCGGGCATCGTCAACTTCGTCGTGCTCACCGCCGCGCTGTCGTCCTGCAACTCCGGCATGTACTCCACCGGCCGTATGCTGCGCGACCTCGCGCTCAACAGCCAGGGTCCGAAGATCTTCACCAAGCTGACGCCCAGCGGTACCCCGCTCGTCGGCACCACGTTCTCCGCCGCGCTGATGCTGGTCGGCGTCTGGATCAACTACCAGTGGCCGGGCAAGGCGTTCGACTACGTGGTGTCCTTCGCGACCATCTCCGGCATGTGGGCGTGGATCGTCATCCTGCTCTGCCAGCTCCGCTACCGGGCCAAGGCCGACCGCGGCGAACTGCCCCGCTCGGAGTTCCGCACGCCGGGCGCCCCGTTCACCAGCTGGTTCGCGCTCGCCTTCATCGGCATGGTGATCGTGATGATGGGCATCGACAAGGACGCCCGGGTCTCGCTCTACTGCGCGCCGCTGTGGGCCCTGATCCTCGGCGTCGCCTACCTGGTGCTCAAGCGCCGCAACCCGGAGGCCGCGGCCTTCCGCAAGCGCTGACCGACCCCCGGAAAGGACGTCCGGCCGCCGGGAGCACTCGTGGCGCCCCCGGCGGCTGCCGCTCAGGACGTCCGCGATGTGGGCCGTCCCGTACCACCCCTCGGTACGGGACGGCCCCTCTGCTTATCCTGACCCCCATGCTGACCATCACCCAGGCCCTGTACGACCAGATCGTCGCCCACGCGCGCAAGGACCACCCCGACGAGGCGTGCGGCGTGGTGGCGGGCCCGGCGGGCTCGGACCGCCCCGAGCGCTTCATCCCCATGCTGAACGCGGCGATGTCGCCCACCTTCTACGAGTTCGACTCCGGCGATCTGCTCAAGCTCTACCGCGAGCTGGACGACCGGGACGAGGACCCGGTGGTCATCTACCACTCCCACACCGCCACCGAGGCCTACCCCTCGCGCACCGACATCTCCTACGCCAACGAACCCGGCGCCCACTACGTCCTCGTCTCCACCGCGGACACCGACGGCCTCGGCGAGTTCCAGTTCCGCTCCTACCGGATCGTGGACGGCGAGGTCACGGAGGAGGAGGTCAAGGTCGTGCAGGCCTACTGATCTCGCCCACCGGACGAAATCCGTCCGGCATGCGGAATCACACTCCGGGACGCGGCCCGGGAATCGATACGATGAGCCCATGGTTCTTCTCGACGTGAGCGACAAGGCGCCGGGCACGCTGCTCGTGGCGCGGCTGCACGTCGACCTGTGCAGGCTGAACAGCGCCATCTGTTGATCGACCCCGCTGCCGCCGTCCGGCCGTGAGCCGCGGCGCGCCGCTCGGTGCCGCGCGCGCCTGACCGAACCGACGACACCTTCCGACAGGAGCCCTGAGCCATGGCCATCGAGGTCCGCATCCCGACCATCCTCCGCCAGTACACCGACGGTCAGAAGGCGGTGGAGGGCAACGGCGACACCCTCGCCGACCTGTTCGCCGACCTCGAGACCCGGCACGCCGGCATCCAGGCCCGCATCGTGGACGGCGAGCAGCTGCGCCGCTTCGTCAACGTGTACCTGAACGACGAGGACGTCCGTTTCCTGGACGGCATCAACACCAAGCTGTCCGACGGCGACAACGTGACGATCCTGCCGGCCGTCGCCGGCGGCATGCGCTGATCGGTCACCGAGCAGCGATGCGCTACGACTCCCCGCTGGCCGCGGTGGGCAACACCCCTCTGGTGCGCCTGCCGCGGCTGTCGCCGTCCCCGGAGGTCCGGATCTGGGCCAAGCTGGAGGACCGCAACCCCACCGGCTCGGTCAAGGACCGTCCCGCCCTGCACATGATCGAGCAGGCGGAGAAGGACGGCCGGCTCACCCCGGGCTGCACCATCCTGGAGCCCACCTCCGGCAACACCGGCATCTCCCTCGCCATGGCGGCCAAGCTCAAGGGCTACCGCATGGTGTGCGTGATGCCGGAGAACACCTCGCAGGAACGCCGGGACCTGCTCGGCATGTGGGGTGCCGAGATCATCTCCTCGCCGGCCGCCGGCGGCTCCAACACCGCCGTGCGGGTGGCCAAGGAGCTGTCCGCCGAGCACCCCGACTGGGTGATGCTCTACCAGTACGGCAACCCGGACAACGCGGGCGCCCACTACGCGACCACGGGCCCGGAGATCCTCGCCGACCTGCCCTCGATCACCCACTTCGTGGCCGGTCTCGGCACCACCGGCACCCTCATGGGCGTGGGCCGCTACCTGCGCGAGCACAAGCCGGACGTGAGGATCGTCGCCGCCGAACCGCGCTACGACGACCTGGTCTACGGCCTGCGCAACCTCGACGAGGGCTTCGTGCCCGAGCTGTACGACGCCTCCGTCCTCACCACCCGCTTCTCGGTCGGCTCCGCCGACGCGGTCACCCGCACCCGTGAACTCCTGCAGCAGGAGGGCATCTTCGCGGGCGTCTCCACCGGCGCCGCCCTGCACGCGGCGATCGGCGTCGGCACCAAGGCCGTCAAGGCGGGCGAGAGCGCCGACATCGTCTTCATCGTGGCCGACGGCGGCTGGAAGTACCTGTCCACCGGCGTCTACACCGCGGCCACCACGGAGGAGGCCATCGCGACACTGCAGGGCCAGCTCTGGGCGTGACGGCGGGGGATCCGGGCGCGTCGGTGGTACGTCACATCTGCACCAGGACATCTGCAGAAAGGCGGACCCCATGCGCCGTACGACACCCCTCGCCCTCGCGGCGGCCGCGCTGATCCTCGCCGGCTGCGGCTCCCAGCAGGGCACCGGGAGCAGCGACAAGGTGTCGGCGCCGCCGCGCGGCGGGACGCCGTCCCCCACCCGGTCCGCCGGCGGCTGCACCGGCCGGACGGACCTGACGGCCGCCGATCACGGCCGTACCGTCTGCGTGACCAAGGGCGGCGAGGTCCGGCTGTCCCTGGACGGCACCCGGGCCCGCCCCTGGAAGCCGGTCACCGCGAGCGGTACGGCACTGCAGGCCGTCAACGCCGGTTTCGTACTCCAGCCGGGTGACGCCACGGCCGCGTACCGGGCGGTGGCCGCCGGCACGGTGAAGCTCACGTCGTCCCGCCCCCTGTGCGCCGAGCCCACCGCACCGGGGACGGTGTCCTGCAAGGGCATCGAGGAATGGTCGGTCACCGTCCGGGTCGACTAGCTTCCGCCGCTAGCCCGCCAGGTGCCGTACCTGGTCCCACAGGACCGGGTCGACCACGCCCACCCGGCGGCGGAAGCCGGTCACCGGGACCTCGCGCAGCTCGTCGGTCTCCAGGAAGCTGGGCCGGCCCTGGGCGTCGCCGACCGCGCCGGGCGGCAGCGGGATCACCCCGGAGCGCTCGTCGTGGTACTTGCTGGTGATCTTCGCGACCGTGGCCCGGTCCCCACGCACGGCCAGCACCAGGCAGGGGCGGTCCTTCACCCCGCCGCGGTCCTCGAAGGGGACGTTCGCCCACCAGATGTCCCCGGGGGAGGGCCGCACCGCGTGCGCGGTGCGCGCGCCCGGCCGGCCCGGGGGCCGCAGCCGCCGTCCGCCGGGACGGCGGCCCCCGCCCCAGCCGTCGACGAGCGTGGCGACCAGCGCGAGCAGTACCACCGCCACGAGCGCGAGCCACCAGGACGTGTCCATACGACGACGTTACCGGCGCGCGTCGCACAGTGCGCGCCCTTGGCCGATCCTCGTGCGCCCCAGGTCCAGCCGAACCGGTGACAGCACAGGTGAGTTCGCCCACAACGGCCCCTGGCGGAGGAGCGACCCGTGCTTTTGCGCCTTACGCTCGACAAACCGCACGACCCTCGACAGCCCTCGTCCCGAGGGGTCCCCGTCCCGCCCACAGCTTTCCCGCCAGCGGAGGTTTCTGCTTCATGAAGCTCACCGTCGTCGGCTGCTCGGGGTCGTTCCCGTCCGCGGAATCGGCCTGTTCGAGCTACCTCGTCGAGGCCGACGGCTTCCGGCTGCTCCTCGACATGGGCAACGGCGCCCTTGGCGAGCTGCAGCGCCACTGCGGTCTCTACGACCTCGACGCGATCTTCCTCAGCCATCTGCACGCCGATCACTGCATCGACATGTGCGCGTACTTCGTGGCGCGCTACTACCGCCACGACGGCGGCCGCTGCGCCCCCCTGCCGGTCTACGGTCCCGAGGGCACCGAGCACCGCCTGACCACGGCCTACGCGGACACCCCCTCCGCCTCCTCCATGAGCGAGGTCTTCGACTTCCACACGGTCAAGCCGTCCACCTTCGAGATCGGCCCGTTCACCGTGCACACCGAGCGGGTCCGCCACCCCGTGGAGGCCTACGCGATCCGGATCGAGCACGGCGGGAAGTCCCTGACGTACTCGGGCGACACGGGCGTCACCGAGGTGCTGGACGAGCTGGCCCGGGACACCGACCTGTTCCTGTGCGAGGCCGCGTTCACGCACGGCAAGGAGAGCATTCCCGACCTGCACCTCAACGGGCGCGAGGCGGGGGAGACGGCCGCGCGCGCGGGAGCGCGCCGCCTGGTCCTCACCCACGTCCCGCCGTGGACCGACCCGCAGGTGAACCTGCGGGACGCCCGTGAGGTGTTCGCGGGGCCGGTGGAACTGGCCGCGCCGCGCACCACGTACGAGATCTGACGCCGGACAGGCGAAAGGGCCCCGGAACCTGGGTTCCGGGGCCCTCGCGGTGCCTGGCTACTTCGCCTCGGCCTTCTGCAGTTCCGCCAGTTCCTCGTCGGACTCGCGGCCCGGCGTCGGCAGGTTGAACCTGGTGATCGCGAAGCGGAAGATCACGTAGTAGACCACCGCGAAGCACAGGCCGACCAGGACCAGGCCCCACGGGTTGCTCGCGATGCCCAGGTTCAGGCCGAAGTCGACCGCGCCCGCCGAGAAGCCGAAGCCGTCCTTCATGCCCAGCGCCCAGGTCAGCGCCATCGAGACACCGGTGAGGACCGCGTGGATCGCGTACAGGACCGGCGCGATGAACATGAAGGTGAACTCGATGGGCTCGGTGACGCCGGTGACGAAGGACGTCAGCGCGAGGGAGAACATCATGCCGCCGACGACCTTGCGGCGCTCGGGCCGGGCGCAGTGGACGATGGCCAGGCACGCGGCCGGCAGCGCGAACATCATGATCGGGAAGAAGCCGGTCATGAACTGGCCCGCGTGCGGGTCGCCGGCCAGGAAGCGCGCGATGTCACCGCTCTTGCCGTGGTACTCGCCCGCCTGGAGCCAGGGGAACGAGTTGAGCAGGTGGTGCATGCCGATCGGGATCAGCGCACGGTTGGCGACACCGAAGATGCCGGCGCCGACCGCGCCCGACTTGACCAGCCACTCGCCGACGTTGTGCAGGCCCGTGCCGAGGACCGGCCAGATGTAGCCGAAGACGATGCCGAGGACCAGGCCGGCGAAGGCCGACAGGATCGGGACGAGCCGGCGGCCGCCGAAGAAGCCCGCCCAGTCGGGCAGCTTGGTGCGGTAGAAGCGCTGGTACAGCAGGGCCACCACGATGCCCATCACCACACCGCCGAGGACCTTGGCGTCCACCGGTGCGTTCTGCATCACGATCTTGCCGTCGACGACGGTCGCGACCTTCGGCAGGTTCTTGTCGGTGAAGGTGCCGAGCACGTTCTTGAAGACGAGGTAGCCGACGACCGCCGCGAGGGCCGTGGAGCCGTCCGACTTCTTCGCGAAGCCGATCGCGATGCCCACGGCGAACAGCAGCGCCATGTTGTCGAGGATGGCGTTGCCGCCGGCCGCCATGAAGGAGGCGATCTTCGTCAGGAACGTGGGGAAGGAGGGGCGGCCCAGCATGTCGGTGTTGCCGAGGCGCACCAGCAGGGCGGCGGCCGGCAGGACGGCCACCGGCAGCATCAGGCTGCGGCCGATGCGCTGCAGCACCGCCATCGCGCCGGCGCCCTTCTTCTTCTCGGCCGCGGGAGCGGCGCTGGCCGTGGTCACAACTTCCTCCATAGGCAAGGCGCCGCCCGGGAACCATGGAAGGGGACGGCAGCGTCTCTGGTCTACACCACTTGTGGTGTAGACCTGTTGTAGCACGATGAAGGCGGCGTAAGGAACCCGCGAATCCGCTACCGCGGCGCTACACGCTGTGTGCCCTCGGCCCCGGTCCGGCCCTGCTCAGACCTTGGTGACGTCCTCGACCTCGTCCACCGGCTCCCGCCCCGGTGTCCGCAGGTCGAACGTCGTGATCGCGAACCGGAACACGGCGTAGTAGACGGCCGCGAAGCACAGGCCGATCGGGATGATCGCCCACGGTCTCGTCGCCAGGTGCCAGTTGATCACGTAGTCGATCAGTCCCGCCGAGAAACTGAAGCCGTCGTGCACCCCGAGCGCCCAGGTCACCGCCATCGAGGCACCCGTGAGCAGGGCGTGCACGGCGTACAGCGCGGGCGCGACGAAGAGGAACGAGTACTCCAGCGGCTCGGTGATGCCGGTGACGAACGAGGTCAGCGCCACCGACAGCATCAGGCCGCCGACCTCCTTGCGGCGCTCCGGCCGCGCGCAGTGCGTGATGGCCAGCGCGGCGGCCGGCAGCGCGAACATCATGACCGGGAAGAAGCCCGAGGTGAACTGGCCGGCGTTCGGGTCGCCCTGCAGGAACATGTTGATGTCGCCGTGCACCACCGTGCCGTCGGGCTTGGTGTAACTGCCGAACTGGAACCAGATGGGCACGTTCAGGAACTGGTGCAGGCCCACCACCAGCAGCGCCCGGTTCGCGACGCCGAAGAGGCCCGCGCCCCAGGAGCCCGCGTCCCGCAGCCATCCGCTGAAACCCTCCAGCGCGGCGCCGACCGGCGGCCAGACGAACAGGCACACCACGGCGAACGCGATCGCGACGAAGGCCATGATGATCGGCACGAGCCGGCGTCCGTTGAAGAAGCCCAGCCAGTCCACCAGCCGGGTGCGGTGGTACCGGGCCCAGAAGAAGGCCGCCAGCAGGCCCATGACGATGCCGCCGAAGACGCCCGGGTTCTGGTACGTGAACGCCGACACCGTGCCGTCGGCCGCCTGGCAGCCCGTCACCGCCACCTTCGCGCCCGCCGGACAGGTCTGCGGGAACTGACGCAGCACGCCGTAGTAGACGAGGAAACCCGCCACCGCCGCGAGCGCCGTGGAACCGTCGGACTTCTTCGCCATGCCGATCGCCACACCCACGCAGAACAGCAGCGGCAGCCCCAACTGCCCGTCGAGCAGGGCGCCGCCCGCCCCGCTCATCACCTTCGACACGTTCGTCCAGCCCAGGCCGTCGCTGCCGAACACGTCCGGCTGCCCCAGCCGGTTCAGGATGCCCGCCGCCGGCAGCACGGCGATGGGCAGCTGGAGACTGCGGCCCATCTTCTGCATGCTCTGGAACAGCTGGTTCCAGCGGGTCCTGGCGGGGCTTGCCGGGCTCTGGGCACTCATGGGTTTGGCGACCTTCCCCACGGTGGTGTAGACCAGTCGACGGACGGTTCCGCTGTCGTGATCGCCATCATTCGGCACGGACGGCAAGACCGCTCGCGAAGATGGGCCAACTGTGGGTTACTGCGACAAAGCGGTTCGGAGCAGGGAGAAGGAACATGGCCAGCAAGGCTGAGAAGATCGTCGCCGGGCTCGGCGGCATCGACAACATCGAGGAGATCGAGGGCTGCATCACCCGGCTGCGCACCGAGGTGTCCGACCCCGACCTCGTCGACGAGACCGCCCTGAAGGCCGCCGGTGCCCACGGCGTCGTCCGGATGGGCACCGCCGTCCAGGTCGTCATCGGCACCGACGCCGACCCGATCGCCGCGGAGATCGAAGACATGATGTGAGCCGACGGGTTCACCGGCAGGGGCTCCTCCCGACGCGGGAGGAGCCCCTGCGCCGTGTACGGCTAGGCTCATCGCCATGTCTCGCATCGACGGCCGTACTCCCGAACAGCTCCGCCCGGTCACCATCGAACGCGGCTGGAGCAAGCACGCCGAGGGCTCCGTCCTCGTCTCCTTCGGCGACACCAGGGTCCTCTGCACCGCCTCCGTCACCGAAGGCGTCCCGCGCTGGCGCAAGGGCAGCGGCGAGGGCTGGGTCACCGCGGAGTACGCCATGCTGCCCCGCGCCACCAACACCCGCGGCGACCGCGAGTCCGTCAAGGGCAGGATCGGCGGCCGCACCCACGAGATCTCCCGGCTCATCGGCCGCTCCCTGCGCGCCGTCATCGACTACAAGGCGCTCGGCGAGAACACCGTCGTCCTCGACTGCGACGTCCTCCAGGCCGACGGCGGCACCCGCACGGCGGCCATCACCGGCGCCTACGTCGCCCTGGCCGACGCCGTCGCCTGGGCCCAGGGCAGGAAGCTGATCAAGGCCGGCCGGCAGCCGCTCACCGGCACCGTCAGCGCCGTCTCCGTCGGCATCGTCGGCGGCGTCCCGCTGCTCGACCTGCGCTACGAGGAGGACGTGCGCGCCGAGACCGACATGAACGTCGTCTGCACCGGCGACGGCCGCTTCGTCGAGGTCCAGGGCACCGCCGAGGCCACGCCGTTCGCCCGCGGGGAACTCGACGCCCTGCTCGACCTCGCCGTCACCGGCTGCGCCGAACTGACCGCGGTCCAGCAGGCGGCACTCGCGGCCACCCGCGCGTAAAGAGACCTTCAAGGCCCCGGGCAACCCGCCGGGCCTCCCCGTCGTCCCTCTGGGTACGGGCGCACCGCTCACCGGCGTGCGCCCGGCCAGCCGTACCAGGGGAGGGAACACCGCCATGCCCGCCAGCCGACGCCGAGGCCGGCTCACCGTCGTCGCCGCCGCCGTAGCGACCGCCGCGCTCACCGCCGGCCTCACCACCGGCTGCGACGCCATGAACAAGGCGCTGGACTGCGTGCAGACCGCCGATGCCATCGCCGACAGCGTCACCGACCTCCAGCAGGCCGTGGAGAACGCCGCGAACGACCCCACCCAGGTGGAGTCCTCGCTGGACTCCATCGACAAGAGTCTGCGCAAGATCGGTGACAAGACGGACGACGCCGACGTCAACAAGGCCGTCGACGACCTGCTCAAGGCCGTGGGCAACGTACGGACGGCCGTGAAGAACGGCGACGCCACACCGGATGTCAGCCCGGTGACGGACGCGGCCGGCGAACTCACCAAGGTGTGCACGCCGTAGCGGCCCCCCACGGGCGCGGTCAGCGGCCCCTGTCGAGCCGGCGCTGTTCCTTCAGGCGTCTGCGTTCGGCGCGCGGGAGCTTGCGTTCCACTCCCACGCCGCCCCAGAAGGCGAAACCGCCGATGACCACCCGGGGGGCGCCCGGCTCCGGCGGGGCGTCGTCCCGGGGGTGCTCGAAGGCGCCCATCACGCCGATGCCCCGTACGACGACCTCCACCCCGGGCGGCACGACGACCTGCACCCCGCCCATGACCGCCACGCAGTTGATCACGACCTCGCGGTCGGCGAAGTCCGCCTCGCGCAGATCGAGTTCGCCGCCGCCCATGAAGGTGAAGCAGGAGAACCGCCGCGGCACCGTCCAGCGGCCCCTGCGCTCGAACCCCGAGAGGATCGCCACCGCCCCCGTCGAGGACCCCTCACCCCCGGTGATCCGGCCCGCCCAACCCCCGTCCCGCACCGGCTCCTTGACGAAGGACACCGCCGGGGAACCGGACGCCGGCAGATCGCGGGTCAGCGGCGCCAGCTCACCGTACGTGCGCGCCGTGTAGGCCGCCTCCAGGCGCTCGTCGAACTCCGCCATGTCGAGCCGCCCCTCGGCCAGGGCGTCCCGCAGGACCTCGGCGACCCGCTCACGGTCGGCGTCGGACGCCCGGAGGTCCGGGGCTGCGTCGTCGCTCATGGCAGCAGCCTACGAGACCGCCTTCTCGGCGTACATCCTGGCGATGACCGCCTCGATGTCCGGCTCCCGCACCGACAGGTCCACCAGCGGGTACCGGGCCGCCAGATGAGCCACCAGCGGCGCCGCCGACTGCCCCGCCGGGAACGCCAGCCACTGCCGCGGCCCCTCCACCCGCACCACCCGCGCCGACGGCACCTCGACCGGCGGCAGCTCCCGCTCCAGGTCCACCACCAGCGTCCGCTCGCCCTCCCCGGCCTCGTGCAGCCCCGCGAGCGGACCGTCGTACACCAGCCGCCCGTGGTCGATCACCATCACCCGGGAACACAACTGCTCGATGTCCTGCAGGTCGTGCGTGGTCAGCAGCACCGTCGTGCCCCGCTCGGCGTTCACCTCCCGCAGGAACTCCCGCACCCTGGCCTTCGACACGACGTCCAGGCCGATCGTCGGCTCGTCCAGGTACAGCACGTCCGGATCGTGCAGCAGCGCCGCCGCGATGTCCCCGCGCATCCGCTGCCCCAGCGACAGCTGCCGCACCGGCACGTCCAACAGGTCGCCCAGCTCCAGCAGTTCCACCAGCCGGTCCAGGTTCTCCCGGTAACGGGCGTCCGGGATCCGGTACATGCGGTGCGCCAGCCGGTAGGAGTCGATCAGCGGCAGGTCCCACCACAGCGTGGTCCGCTGCCCGAACACCACCCCGATCCGGTGCGCCAGCCGCACCCGCTCCCGCGCCGGATCGATGCCCGCCACCCGCAGCCGGCCGGCACTCGGCGTCAGGATCCCGGTCAGCATCTTGACCGTCGTCGACTTCCCGGCACCGTTCGGCCCGATGTACCCGACCATCTCCCCGCGCGCCACACTGAACGAGAGCGAGTCCACCGCCCGCACCTCGCGCCGCTCCCGCCGCAGGAACCCGCTCTTGCGGCGCACCTCGAAGACCTTCTCGACCTGCTCCAGGACGATGAAGCCGTCCCCTGCGGTCACGTCACCCACGCTAGCTCCCTGTACTGCGGTACGAACGAAGTCCCGCCCGCCAGGCCAGCCCCGCCAGCGCACAGCACCCCGCCGCCACCAGCGGCGGAGCCCACGCCAGCCAGAGCGGCAGCCCCAGCGGGTACGGCCGCCCCAGCACATAGGTGGCGGGCAGCCAGTTGACGAAGGCCAGCGGCAGCACGAAGGTCACCCCGCGCACCAGCTCCTTCGCGAACACCGTCGGCGGATACTGCAACAGCGTCGTACCGCCGTACGTGAAGGCGTTCTGCACCTCCGAGGCGTCCTGCGCCACGAACTGGAACGCCGCGCCGGCCACGAACACCGCGCAGAAGATCCCGCAGCCGCTCAGCACCGTCACCGGCATCAGCAGCAGCCGCTCCGCCGTCCAGTCGACGTCCACCCGCGCCAGCGACCAGCCCAGCACCAGCGCCCCCTGGACCACCCGGCCCAGCCGGCGCAGCGCGAACCGGTCGGCCGCCACCTGCGCCAGCACCGGCGCCGGCCGCACCAGCAGGGTGTCCAGCGTGCCGTCCCGGACCCGCCGGCCCAGCCGCTCCATCGACCCGATCAGCAGGTCGGCCAGCCCGAAGGAGGCCGCGGACAGCCCGTACAGGAACGCCACCTCGGGCAGCGGATAGCCGCCCAGCGCGTCCACCCGGGAGAACATCAACATGATCGCGACGAAGTCGAGGAAGGTCGCCGCGAAGTTCCCGAACGTCGTCATCGCGAAGGACACGCGGTAGGCCATCGTGGACCGCACCCACATCCCCGCCACCAGCCGGTACGCCCGCACGCCGTCGGCCGTCCGGTACCTCCCGCGCTCAGCCACCCTGCACCACCACCCGGCGCGTCGCCGCCGACTGCACCAGCCGGCCCGCCCCCAGCAGCGCCACCGCCCACGCGGCCTGGAAGAGATACGTGGGCAGCGGGTCCGCGTGCCCCATCAGAACGTCCGCCGGGGCCTGGAGCAGCGAGGACCAGGGCAGGACCCGTACGACCTCGCCGAGCGCGCCCGGGAACACGTTCAGCGGCAGCAGCATGCCCGAGCAGAAGAAGCCCAGCAGCCACGCCATCTGCACCACACCGGTGCCGTCCAGCAGCCAGAACGCGCTCAGCGCCACCAGGTAGCGGATGCCGAACCCGACCAGCATGGCCAGCCCGACGGCGACCAGGAACGCCGCCCAGGTGCCCGCGTCCGACGGCAGGTACACCGGGAAGCACAGCGCGCCGAACACGAACGGCACCAGCCCCCGGCCCAGCAGCTGGAAGAACGCCCGGCCGAGATCCGCCGCCAGCCACCACAGCTGGAGATCGGCCGGCCGGTACAGGTCGATCGCCACGTCCCCCGTACGGATGCGTTCCATCAACTCGTCCTCGACCCCGCCACCCCCGATCGCGAGGGTCGACAGGAACGCCTGCCCGAGCCAGACGTAGGTCACGGCCTGCGCCTGGTCATACCCCCCGAGATGCGGCTTCTCGTCCCACAGCGCGCGGTACGTGTAGACGAGGATCAGGCCGAAGACGGTGTTCGTGAACACCCCTGCCGCAGTGGCGGCCCGATAGGTCGCGTACCGTCGGAACCCCCCTGCCGCGACGGCCGCGTACAACCGTCCCGCGCCCACGCCAGTCGACCTCCTCGGACTGCTCGACACCGAAGCGCAGGAGCCTAGTCCGGAGGTCCGGTGGACGGCCACGCGTTTTCCGGCCGGAAGCGTGCCGGAATCCGGGAACGGAACGCCAGGTGCGAGAGTCTTCAAACAGGGGGAGCGCAGAAGCGTACGAGGCGTACGGGAACGTACGACGCGAAACAGGAGTCCGTGCACGAGATGAGCGACGAGCCGCAGCCGCAGCAGCCGAACGACGGCGGGGCACCGAAACGGCCGCTGCCGGCTGAAGGGCCCGGCACCCCGGGGGGCCGCAAGCCGCACACACCAGCCCCCGACGACGGCAGGCGGGAACGCCCCACACCCCCCGTGCAGCCCGCCGACACCGAACGCCCGGCAACCCCCGGCAACCGCCCCACCGGCACGGACAGCCCGACCTCCCCGTCCGGCGCCCGTCCGGGTGCGCAGGCCTCGGGGTCCCGGGACGGTTCCGGTACGGCGGGTTCTGGGTCCCGTGGCGGTTCCGGCGCGGTGGGTGCGGGTTCGGGCTCGGGCTCGGGTGACCGGTCCGGCCTGGCGGGTTCGGGGTCTGGTGACCGTTCTGGTGCGCAGGGTTCGGCGTCGCGTGGCGGTTCCGGCGCGGTGGGTTCCGGTTCCGGTTCGGGCTCCGGCTCGGGTGACCGGTCCGGCCTGGCTGGTTCCGGCTCCGGTGACCGGTCCGGTGCGCCGGGCTCGGGGTCCCGTGACGGTTCCGGCGTTGCGTCTCGTGACCGGTCCGGTGCGACGGGTTCCGGCGCGGCGGACTCGGGGGCGCAGGACCGGACGGCTTCCATCGCCCGGGCCCGCCAGGCGGCCCGCGGCAGCCGGACGGAGCCGACGCGTGCCGCGGGCCCAGCCGGAGACACGGCCGCCACCGGCGCTTCGGCGCGCGACGGGGGCGCGGGCTCCGGCGGCGCTTCGGCGTCCGGCCGCGGCCCGGCGTCCGGTGGTGCTTCGGCGTCCGGGCGTGGCTCGGCCTCGGGTGGTGTTCCGGCGGTCAAGGGCGGCTCGGGTTCCGGGTCTTCGGCGTCCGGCAGTGGTCCGGTGTCCGGTCGTGGTGCGGCGGCCGTCGGTGATGTCCCGGACGCCGCAAAGGGATCCGGCGGCAAGAAGCCGGCCGGGTCCGGGGGCTCCGCCGAGCAGCCGGCCGAGAGTACCCAGGTGCTTCGGCGGGTCACCCCGCCCCGGGGGCCGAAGGCCGCTGAGGCGCCCGAGACCACGCAGGTGCTCCGGCGGGTCGACGCGCCCCGCGCCGGTGCGGAGTCGGACTCCGACAGCCGTAACCCCCGTACCCCCGGCCCCACCGTTCCGCGTCCCGCCGGCCCGAACGGCGCGGCCGGGACCGGCACCGCCTCCTCCCCGGCCGCCGCCCGCGCCGCCCGTGCCGCGCGCGCCGCCGGTACCGCTGCCGCCGCCGGCGCCGCCGCCCAGGCCGCCGCCACACCCGCCGCCGGCGCCGCCGCCGGCGCCCAGGCCGCGAAGGGGACCGCCGCAGCCGCCGCCACCCCCTCCGCCGAGGACGCGACCACCGTTCTCTCCGCCGCCGACGGTGGTTCCGCCGGCGGCAAGGGCAACGGCAAGGCCAAGGACAAGAAGGGCAAGCGCCCCAAGCGGACCGGATGGCGGCGGATCCTGCCCACGTGGCGCATGGTGCTCGGCACCTTCGTCATCGGCGTGCTGCTGCTCGTCGGGCTCTTCTACCTCGGCTACTCCATGGTGAAGATCCCGCCCGCCAACGCCTTCGCGACCAAGCAGAGCAACGTCTACCTCTACGCCGACGGCTCCCAGCTCGCCCGGGACGGCGAGGTCAACCGCGAGAACGTCAGCCTCGCGCAGGTCTCCAAGGACGCCCAGCACGCCGTACTGGCCGCCGAGGACCGCGACTTCTACACCGAGTCGGCCGTCGACCCGAAGGCCATGCTCCGCGCCGGGTGGAACACCGCGACCGGCAAGGGCAAGCAGTCCGGCTCGACCATCACCCAGCAGTACGTGAAGAACTACTACCTGGCCCAGGAACAGACGGTCACCCGCAAGGCCAAGGAGTTCTTCATCTCGATCAAGCTCGACCAGAACAAGTCCAAGGACGAGATCCTGGAGGGCTACCTCAACACCAGTTACTTCGGCCGCAACGCCTACGGCATCCAGGCCGCCGCCCAGGCCTACTACGGCAGGGACGCCGCCGACCTCGACCCTGCCCGCGCCGCCTACCTCGCCGCGCTCGTCAACGCGCCGAGCGAGTACGACGTCGTGGCCCACCCGGAGAACAAGAAGGCCGCCGTCGCCCGCTGGAACTACGTCCTGAACGGCATGGTCACCAAGGGCTGGCTGAGCGAGTCCAAGCGCGCCGGCATGAAGTTCCCGATGCCGAAGGAGCAGACGATCTCCACCGGCATGTCCGGCCAGCGCGGCTACCTCGTGGAGGCGGTCAAGCACTACCTGACCACCAACAACATCATCGACGCCGACCACCTCGCGGCCGGCGGCTACCGCATCACCACCACCATCCAGAAGAAGCGGCAGGACGCCTTCGTCAAGGCGGTCGACGACCAGCTGATGTCCAAGCTGGACAAGAAGAACCGCAAGGCCGACACCTACGTCCGGGCCGGCGGCGCCTCCGTCGACCCCAGAACGGGCAAGGTCGTCGCCATGTACGGCGGCATCGACTACGTGAAGCAGTACACCAACGGCGCCACCCGCGGCGACTTCCAGGTCGGCTCCACGTTCAAGCCGTTCGTGTTCACCTCCGCCGTGCAGAACGGGTCCACCACCCAGGACGGCCGCACCATCACCCCGAACACGGTCTACGACGGCACCAACCAGCGCCCCGTCCAGGGCTGGACCGGCGGCGCCTACGCCCCCGAGAACGAGGACCAGCGGTCGTACGGCCCGATCACCGTCCGCAAGGCCACCGACCTGTCGGTGAACTCCGTGTACGCGCAGATGGCCGTCGACGTCGGCCCCGCCAAGGTCAAGCAGACCGCGATCGACCTCGGCGTCCCCTCCGACACCCCGGACCTCCAGCCGTACCCGTCCATCGCCCTCGGCACCGCCACCGCCAGCGTCCTGGACATGGCCGAGGCCTACGCCACGCTCGCCAACCACGGCAAGCACGGCACGTACACACTGGTCGAGAAGATCACCAAGGAGGGCACGGAGGAGGTCAAGCTGCCCGACGAGGCGGCCAAGCAGGCCGTCAGCCGGGAGGCCGCCGACACCACCACCTCCGTCCTGCAGAGCGTGGTGCAGAGCGGTACCGCCACCGCCGCGCAGGCCGCGGGCCGCCCCGCGGCCGGCAAGACCGGTACCGCCGAGAGCGACACCGCCGCCTGGTTCGCCGGCTACACCCCCGACCTGGCCACGGTGGTCTCCGTCATGGGCCAGGACCCGGTGACCGCCAAGCACCAGCCGCTGTACGGGGCCCTCGGCCAGGCCCGCATGAACGGTGGCGGCCCGCCCACCCAGATCTGGGCGCAGTACACGCGCGACGCGCTGCGGGGCAAGCCGGTCCGCGACTTCGACCTCCAGCTCGAACCGGGCGCCGACCAGATCCAGGAGCCGCCCGCCACCACCAGCAGCGCCACGCCCGGCACCGACGGCGGCCCCAGCGACGGCGGCGCGACCGCGACCCCGACCGACGGCGCCACGGCCACCCCCACCGACGGCGGCGCCACCGGCACCCCGACCACCGGCGGCGCCACCACCGGCGGGAACCCCACCACCGACGGCGGTACGACCACGGACGGCGGCGCGACCACCGGCGGCGACACGACCGGCGGAGGCCCGACCACCGGCGGCGGGACCACGGGCGGCGACACGACCGGCGGAGGCGCCAACACCGGGGGCGGAACGCCGGGCGGCGGCACGACGGGTGGCGACACCTCCGGTACCGACGCGGGTGCCGGAGGCTTCCCCGGCACCTAGGGCCCGCCCGGCCTGTCAGTGGCCGCTGGTCGCCTTCAGCCCCACCACGGCGACCAGCAGCAGACACACGAAGAAGATCCGGGCGGCGGTGACCGGCTCACCCAGCACCACCATGCCGAGCACCGCCGCCCCGGCCGCGCCGATCCCCACCCACACGCCGTACGCCGTACCGATGGGCAGGGACTTCGCGGCGTACGACAGCAGAACCATGCTGGCGACGATGCCCGCGCCGGTGAACACACTGGGGACGAGCCGGGTGAAACCCTCGCTGTACTTCATCCCGATCGACCAGCCGACCTCCAGCAGACCGGCGACGACGAGCAGAACCCAGGCCATGACAGGCACCTCCGAGACGTGACGGCTCTTCTCCGCTGCGTCGTCTTTGCCTTCGACCCGGTACGGCGCGTCTCGTCGGGTTCCTTCCGAACCTAGCAAAAACACGACGAAGAGGGCCGGTGACCACCGTCACCGGCCCTCTTCGCTACGCGTTGCTACAGGTACAGGCCCGTGGAGTCCTCCGACCCCTCGAACCGGTCGGCGGCCACGGCGTGCAGGTCGCGCTCGCGCATCAGCACGTACGCCACGCCCCGCACCTCCACCTCCGCCCGGTCCTCCGGGTCGAACAGGACACGGTCGCCGGGCTCCACCGTCCGTACGTTCTGGCCGACGGCCACGACCTCGGCCCAGGCCAGCCGCCGCCCCACCGCCGCGGTGGCGGGAATCAGAATGCCGCCCCCCGACCGCCGCTCGCCCTCACCGGTCTCCTGCCGCACGAGAACCCGGTCGTGCAGCATCCGGATCGGAAGCTTGTCGTGGTGGGGAGTGCTGTGCTCGTTTCTGTTGGCGCTCACGGCTCGAACCTACCTGCCCCGGTCAGTCCCTGCGCCGCCGGGCCCCGAGGGCGAGCAGCCCCACGACCCCCACGACGACGAGCGCGACGGGCACGACCCGCTCCAGGCGGGGCGCCCCCTCCTCATCCACGAACCGGGCCCGCACCTCACTGACGGCCCGGTTGACCTGCACATACGCCCGCCCGACCGTGTGATCGACATTCGCGATCACCTTGGCCTTGGCGTCCCCGACGATGGTCTTCGGATGCACCCGCACCCCGATCTCGTCGAGCGTCTCGGCCAGCACTTCACGGCGGCGCCTGATGTCCGCCTCGATCTGCGCCGGGGTTCTGGTGTCCGACGTGTCCGCCACCGTACGGCCTCCGAAGTCTCCTGATGCTGTTCCGAACAGTTTGTCAGCTCTGGGTCGCGCCGCACCGCAAGGCCCCCCGGTTACGCTGGCCCGATGAGCGAGCGACTCCAGCCGGGGGACGTGGCCCCCGCCTTCACCCTCCCCGACGCCGACGGCACCGAGGTGTCCCTCTCGGACCACAAGGGCCGCAAGGTCATCGTCTACTTCTACCCCGCCGCGCTGACCCCCGGCTGCACCAAGCAGGCCTGCGACTTCACGGACAACCTGGAGCTCCTGGCCGGCGCCGGCTACGACGTCATCGGAATCTCCCCCGACGCCCCGGAGAAGCTGGCGAAGTTCCGCGAGAAGGAGTCCCTGAAGATCACCCTGCTCGCCGACCCCGACAAGAAGGTCACCGAAGCCTACGGCGCGTACGGCGAGAAGAAGAACTACGGCAAGACCTACCTGGGCGTCATCCGCTCCACGATCGTCGTGGACGAGGAGGGCAAGGTGGAACGCGCCCTCTACAACGTCCGCGCCACCGGCCACGTAGCCAAGATCATCAAGGACCTGGGCATCTGACCCGCCCCCACCGCGACAACGGCCCGCACCGGAACCCCCGGCGCGGGCCGTTTTCCGTGATTCCGGGCGTGACTGTCCGATAACCGGTTCGTTACTCCGTACGGGCAAGGAACACCTGCCCGGGACGGAGGGGGCTCGATGGGGGCCAGCGCGTACACGAAGGAACGGCTGGAGACGGCGGCTCGCGGCGCGAGGACGTTGTCGGAGGCGCTGGAGAGGCTGGGGGTGGATCCGAGGAGTTCGAGGCGGGACTACGTCAGGCGGCGGATGAAGAAGCTCGGGGTCGACACGTCGCACTTCGCGCCGGAGGGGGTGAAGTGGACGCGCGAGGTTCTCGAGCCGGTCGTCGCGGTTTCCACGAGCACCAATGAGGTCGTGCGCCGACTCGGGCTCGACTCCGTGGGCGGTCACCAGGCCAACATCGCCCGGCGGATCAAGGCGTACGGCATCGACACCTCGCACTTCACACCTGCGGTCCGAACCGAGCGGATGCGGCACAACCAGCGCCGGCGAACGCCCGAGGAGATCCTTGTCGAGGACACGTCGGCGCACGCTCCGCGTGTCCCGAGTCAGCGACTCAAGCGGGCCATGCGCGAGCTGGGCGTGGAGGAGCGCTGCGCCCTGTGCGGTACCGAGCCGCTCTGGCTCGGCGAGCGACTCCCACTCGAGGTCGACCACGTCGACGGCAACTGGCGGAACAACCGCGTAGAGAACCTCCGGTTCCTCTGCCCCAACTGCCACTCGACCACCGACACGTACCGAGGCCGTGGCAAGAGCCGTGCCCGAGCGGGTGCCGTATGAGCAGCGGAGCGCAGTACCCGCGCGAGCGGCTGGCCCAGGCAGCCGCGCCCACCGGCAGGCAGGTGCGACCCGCGCCGGAGGAGCTGCGGGCGGTGGCCGATGCGTCGGCATCCGTCGCCGAGGTGCTTCGCCGCCTCGGTCGTGCCAACAACGGCGGTCAACGCGCGCTGCTCGGCAAGTGGATCGCCGAAGACGGTCTCGACACCGCGCACTTTCTCGGCCAGGCACATCAGCGAGGGAAGCGGGGTACGAATGCCAAGCGGCCGGAAGCCGTCCTGGTGCGGCACGAAGGCGGACACCGGATCGCGACCGAACGCCTCCGGCGGGCGCTCCGCGCAGTGGGCGTTCCCGAGCGGTGCGCCAGGTGCGGAGTCGGCCCGGAGTGGCGCGGCAGGCCGATGACCCTGGAGATCGACCACGTCGACGGCGACTGGCACGACAACAGGCGGGAGAACCTGCGGCTGCTGTGCCCCAACTGCCATGCGATCACGCGTACCTGGTGCAGGGGCGGCGGTAGGCGGCGAGCAACTCCCGGTACGATGGCAGGCGGCTAGCGGCGGTGGCGCAATGGCGACGCAGCAGACTTAGGATCTGTGGCCCTTGATCGGGCTTGAGGGTTCGAATCCCTTCCGCCGCACAGAAGCGACCTGCGAATCGAAGGGTGACTCGCAGGTCGTTTTTTGTGCTCTCAGCCCAGCAGTTCCCGCACCACCGGCACCAGCCCCCGGAACGCTTTCCCCCGGTGGCTGATCGCGTTCTTCTCCTCGGGAGTCAGCTCCGCGCACGTGCGGGTTTCGCCGTCCGGCTGGAGGATCGGGTCGTAGCCGAAGCCGTTCGTGCCGGCGGGGGCGTGCCGCAGGGTGCCGGGCAGCCGGCCCTCGACCACCCGTTCCGTGCCGTCCGGGAGGGCGAGGGCCGCCGCGCAGGCGAAGTGGGCGCCGCGGTGTGCGTCATCGATGTCGGAGAGCTGGGCCAGGAGCAGCTCCAGGTTGGCCTGGTCGTCGCCGTGGCGGCCGGCCCAGCGGGCGGAGAAGATGCCGGGCGCGCCGTTCAGGACGTCGACGCACAGGCCGGAGTCGTCGGCGACGGCGGGCAGCCCGGTGGCCTGGGCGAGCGCGTGGGCCTTGAGCAGGGCGTTCTCGGCGAAGGTGATGCCGGTTTCCTTGACGTCGGGGACGTCGGGGTAGGCGTCCGCGCCGACGAGCTCGTGGGGGAGTCCGGCGTCGGCCAGGATGGCCCTCAGCTCGGTGATCTTTCCGGCGTTGCGGGTGGCGAGGATCAAGCGGGTCATGCCCGCCAGTATTCCTCGCCTCCCGGTCAGAGCTCCGCCTGCCCCGCGCCCCGCAGGGTGCTCAGGTCGAACACCTCGCCCATGGTGCGGTAGCCCAGGTCGCTGGGGTGCAGGTGGTCGCCTGAGTCGTATTCGGGGCGCAGCCGGCGCGGGTCGTAGGGGTCCCGGAGGGCCTTGTCGAAGTCGACGACGGCGTCGTACACGCCGCCGGCCCGGATCCCGGCGTTGACCTGCTGCCGGACCGCCTCCCGGGCCGGGGTGTAGCCGCGGTGGCCCTGGAAGGGCATGAGGGTGGCGCCGATGACCTTCAGGCCGCGGGCGTGGGCCTGGCGGACGAGGGTGCGCAGGCCGGTGAGGATGCGGTCGGGGTCGGCGAGGCGGGGGTTGCGCAGGATGTCGTTGACGCCGAGGGCGATGACGACGACCTTGACGTTGGTGCGGGAGAGCGCGTCGCGGCCGAAGCGGCCGAGTCCGCTCTGGTTCTCGGCGGGCCGGCCGAGGCCGTCGGCGAGGACCTGGTTGCCGCTGATGCCCTCGTTGACGACGCTGTAGCGCGGCAGTTGCCCGCCGTTCTCCAGGGCGCTGCGCAGCCGGCCGGAGAGGATGTCGGGCCAGCGGCGGTTGGTGCCGGTGGTGGAGGTGATGCCGTCGGTTATGGAGTCGCCGAGGACGACGACGGTGCCGGTGGCCTCGTTGCTGAGCAGGTCGAGGGCCGTCACGTAGCGCCAGTAGGGGGTCTGTTCGGTGTACGGGGTGCCGGTGGCGTCCTCGGTGCGGTCGCCGGTGGCGAGGTACGACACCTGGCGGGCGTGCGGGTGGTAGGTGACCGGTCCGGAGGGCGTGGGGGAGTAGGTGGTGATCAGGACGTCGGCGCCGTGCGGGACGGTGAGGTGGACGGCGTCGCTGACGGCCTGCCCGCCGGCGGGTATGACGACGCCGGTGCTGCCGCCGAAGGTGAGGCGCCGCATCGTTTCCGCGTCGGCGGCCGCGGTGCCGTCGCCGCCGGCCAGGGCGAGGGAGGCGTGGCCGATGGTGAGGGGGGACTGGCCGTAGAGATTGGACAGTGTGACGCGGGCACTCGTACCGCCGGTGCTGGTGTGTACGACGTTGCGGACCGAGCGGCCCGCCAGGCCGGCGGTCTCCGTGCCGGGTTCGCCGCCGACGGGGGCGGTGGCCCAGGCGCCGACCCAGGTGCCGGTGGAGGCGGGGGCGGCGTGGGAGTCGCGGTGCGGGCGGTTGTCGCCGAGGGTGCTGCGGGGGGTGCCGTCATCGGCCGCGACGGTGACGTAGATGCCGGCGGACAGTGCGATGACCAGGGCGATCAGCGCACCGAGCACCGCATAACCATGACGCTTGGCCACTCTTGTGTTGTTCTCCTCGACAGATGGGAGCCCGAGGCTCCGATCTTGCTCACCCATGATGCGTCATGGGCCGGGGAGGTCTGACAGGGCCCTGCCACGACTCCCCTCCAGACAGACGTCGGGAACTCCTGTTCCGTTCCGGGAGTCGGTCAGGAAGGGACAATTGTGTGCGGGATCACCGAACGGGTGGAGCTGATGGAACCTACCGAGACGGGAACACCGGGGCGGGTGGCGTCGTACAAGACGATGACGGCGTTCACCCCGGCCGACGAGGAGCGCAGGCGCGGGGTGCGCCGGATGAAGCTCACGGCGACGGGCATGCTGCTGTTCGTCGCGGTGGTCTACGTGCTGGCGAAGGCCGCGGGGAACGCGGGTGCCGGGACGTGGACGGACTACGTGGCGGCGGCGGCCGAGGCCGGCATGGTGGGCGCGCTCGCCGACTGGTTCGCGGTCACGGCGCTCTTCCGGCATCCGCTGGGGCTGCCCATCCCGCACACCGCGATCATCCCCACGAAGAAGGACCAGCTGGGCGTCTCGCTCGGTGAGTTCGTCGGGGAGAACTTCCTCTCCGAGGACGTCGTACGGCAGCGGCTGCGCGCGGTCGGGATCGGCAGCCGGCTGGGGGCCTGGCTGGCGGAGCCGGAGCACGCGGACCGGGTGACGGCGGAACTGGCCACGGCCCTGCGTGGGGCGCTGACCGTGCTGCGCGACTCGGACGTGCAGGCGGTCGTCGGCGAGGCGATCACCCGGCGGGCCGACGCGCAGGAGATCGCGCCGGGGATCGGCAAGACGTTGGAGCGGATCGTCGCCGACGGCGGGCACCGGCGGGTGGTGGACCTGGTGGTGGCCCGCGCGCACGACTGGCTGGTGCTGCACCGGGACGACGTGATGGTGGCCGTGGAGGGCGGTGCGCCCGGCTGGACCCCGCGGTTCGTGGACCGGAAGGTCGGCGAGCGGGTCTACAAGGAGCTGCTGCGGTTCGTCACCGAGATGCGGGACATGCCCTCGCATCCGGCGCGCGGCGCGCTGGACCGCTTTCTCACCGACTTCGCCTCCGACCTGCAGTCCGACACGGACACCCGGGCGCGGGTGGAGCGGCTCAAGGGCGAGGTGCTGGGTCGCGGCGAGGTGCAGGACCTGATCGCGTCCGTGTGGACGGCCGTACGGTCGATGATCGTGGCGGCGGCCGAGGACGAGCGCAGCGAGCTGCGGACGCGGGTGCGGGCCGCGCTGCTGTCCCTGGGCTCGCGGATGGCGACCGAGCCGAAGGTGCAGAACAAGGTCGACTCGTGGGTGGAGGGCGCGGCGGTGCATGTCGTGACGACGTACCGCGCGGAGATCACCTCGCTGATCACGGACACGGTGGCCGGCTGGGACGCCGAGCACACCACGCGGAAGATCGAGGCGAACATCGGCCGTGACCTGCAGTTCATCCGGATCAACGGCACGGTGGTGGGCTCTCTGGCGGGCCTGGTGATCTACGCGGTGTCGCGTGGGCTGGGGGTCTGACCGGAGTGTTCCGGTGCGCTCCGGGCACCCGATAACCCGCCTCGACGTGGAGGGAGCCCCATGAGTGCAGCAGCCGAAGCGCCGTCGCCGGAGACCGGCCGGACCATCACCACGAACATCCCCGCCCGACTCGACCGTCTGCCGTGGTCCCGCTGGCACTGGACGATCGTGATCGGCCTGGGCACCGTCTGGATCCTCGACGGCCTGGAGGTCACGGTCGTCGGGAACATCGCCAGCCGGCTGTCGGAGCCCGGCAGCGGCCTGTCCATCACGTCCGGGCAGATCACCGGTGTCGCGGCCGCCCTGTACGTGGCGGGCGCCTGTGTGGGTGCCCTGTTCTGGGGCCGGCTGACCGACCGTTTCGGCCGGAAGAACCTCTTCATGATCACGCTGGCGGTGTATCTCGCGGCGACGGCTCTGACGGCGGTCTCCTGGGAGGCCTGGTGGTTCTTCCTGTTCCGCTTCCTGACCGGCTTCGGCATCGGCGGTGAGTACGCGGCGATCAACTCCGCGATCGACGAGCTGATCCCGGCGGACTACCGCGGCCGGGTCGACCTGATCATCAACGGCAGCTTCTGGCTTGGTGCGGTCGGCGGTTCGCTGCTGTCGATCGTCGCCCTGGACACCGACCTGCTGGCCGCGAACGTCGGCTGGCGCCTGACCTTCGCGCTCGGTGCCGTCCTCGCCCTGGTCATCCTGCTGGTACGACGGCATGTCCCGGAGAGCCCGCGGTGGCTGCTGATCCACGGCAGGGACCGGGAGGCGGAGGAGATCGTCTCCGGCATCGAGCGCCGGGTGGAGGCGGAGCGGGGCGAGCGGCTCCCGGAGCCCGAGGGCGAGCTGGAGATCCACCAGCGCAAGAACGTGACCTTCCTGGAGATCGCCCGCACGGTCTTCGGCCGCTACCGCAAGCGGGCGGTGCTCGGGTTCTCCCTCTTCATCGGCCAGGCGTTCCTGTACAACGCGATCACCTTCGGCTTCGGCGCCATCCTGACCAAGTTCTTCGACGTGCCCGCCGACCGCACCGGCTACTACTTCGCGGTGATCGCGGTCGGCAACTTCTGCGGCCCGCTGCTGCTGGGCAAGCTGTTCGACACGGTCGGCCGCCGCGTGATGATCTCCTCGACGTACCTGCTCTCCGGCCTGCTGCTGTTCGGCACGGCGTGGCTGTTCGACCGGGGTTCGCTGAGCGCGGGCACGCTGACGGCCTGCTGGTGCGCGGTGCTGTTCTTCGCGTCGGCGGGCGCCTCCAGCGCCTACCTGACGGTGTCGGAGATCTTCCCGATGGAGACGCGGGCGATGTCGATCGCCTTCTTCTACGCCCTCGGCACCGCGGCCGGCGGGATCAGCGGCCCGCTGCTCTTCGCCGACCTCACCGGCACCGGCCGGGTCGGCGACACGGTCCTGGCCTTCTCCATCGGCGCGGCGCTGATGTGCGCGGCCGGCCTGGTCGCGGCGGCGCTGGCGGTACGGGCCGAACGCCGCTCCCTGGAGGACATCGCCCGCCCGCTGACGGCGGTGGCGGGCCGGGCGAAGGCGGCGGCGCGGAACACCCGCCCCGGCACCCCGGGCGGTGGCCCTGCGGCACCGCCGGCGGCGAGCAGGCCGTGATCGTCAGGCGCCGGTGGTGGAGCCCGGCCGGACGATCATCAGGACCGTCACGGTGGCCCACAGCAGGTTGAACAGCCCGGTGCCCATGGCGAGCCGCGCGGTCTGCGTGGACCCCCCTCCGTGTTCCAGGAGGGCGGCCTGGCCCGGCAGCACGAGGGCGACGAGGACGAGCGCGGCGAGAGCGGTCAGGGCGATCGACACGATCAGCCAGCCACTGCCGAGCACGCCCATCCGGCTCGCGGTGGCGAACCCGAACACGGGGACGACGACGCCCACGACGGCGTAGACGCGGCAGATCCGGTGCAGCAGACGGAGCGTCCCGCCGGCACCGGTACTGCCACCGGTACCGGCGTCGGCACCGGTACCGGCATCGCCGGGCCCGGCGGCCAGGGCCCGGCGCGCGGCGGGCGGGAACATGCTGGCGGCGACGGCCACGGGGCCGACGGCGAGGATCGCGGCGATGACGTGGACGGCGAGGAGGAACTTGGTCACAGGGGGACGCTAGGGGCGGCGGGGATCCCGGAGGAGTGGCAGGAGTGCCAGGGTTCGACGGATTCTCGCCAGGGGCTTCACCGGGCGGGTGACGGCGGTGCCGCGCACCGGGGCGGGTGGCGGCGGATCTGCTCGCGGGGTGGGTGGCGGCGGCCTCGCTCATCGCGCGGGTGGCGGCGGGACTGCTCGCCGCGCGGGTGGCGGCGGTGCCGCTCGCCTGGTGGGTGGCGGCGCCTCGTTCATCGCGCGGGTGGCGGCGGTCCCGCGCACCGGGCGGGTGATGGCGGCCCCGCTCACCGGGCGGGTGATGGCGGCCCCGCTCCCGCCCCCCGTGGGCGGCAATCCGCCGTCGTACCCCTACTCTCTCGCCATGCACACCGTGGCCGTACTGGCGCTGGACGGCGTCATCCCCTTCGACCTCTCCGCCCCCGTCGACACCTTCGGCTGGGCCCGGCTGCCCGACGGCCGGCAGCCGTACCGGGTGCGGGTGTGCTCGGTGCGGGAGGAGGTGAGCGCGGGTGCCTTCACAGTGCGGGCGCCGTACGGCCTCCAGGCGCTCGCGGAGGCCGACACGATCATCCTGCCCGGGGTCGCGGAACCACCGGAGACGCTGCCGCCCGGGGTCGCCGAGGCGCTGCGCGCGGCGGCGGCGCGGGGCACCCGGATCGCGTCGATCTGTGTGGGCGCGTTCCTCCTCGCGGCGACGGGCCTGCTGGACGGGCTGCGCGCGACGACCCACTGGATCGCGGCCCCCGACCTGGCCCGGCGCCACCCGGAGGTGACGGTCGACCCGAACGTCCTGTACGTCGACAACGGCCGGCTCCTGACGTCGGCGGGCGCAGCGGCCGCGCTGGACATGTGCCTGCACATGATCCGCAAGGACTTCGGCTCCGCGGTCGCCGCGCACGCGGCCCGGATGTCCGTGATGCCGCTGGAACGGGAGGGCGGGCAGGCCCAGTTCATCGTCCACGACCTGCCCCCGGCCCCGGCCGGCACCACCCTGGAGCCCCTGCTGGCCTGGCTGGAGGACCACTGCGGCCGGGACCTGACGCTGGCGGAGATCGCGGCGAAGGCCGGCATGAGCACCCGTACCCTCAATCGCCGCTTCCGGGAGCAGACCGGTACGACCCCGCTGCAGTGGCTGCACCGGGCGCGGGTACGGCGGGCCCAGTATCTGCTGGAGACCACCGCGTACCCGGTGGAACGCATCGCCGTACAGACCGGTTTCGGCTCGCCGACGGCCTTCCGGGAACGCTTCCGGAGGGTGGTGGGCACGAGCCCGCAGGCGTACCGCAGGGCGTTCCGGGCGGGGGTGTCGTGAGGAACGGCGCTCAGGCGGCGGTGGCCTGCGGAGGCGGGCTCAGGCGGCGGTGGCCCGAGGAACGGGCCTCAGGCGCTGGTGCCGTGAGCAGCAGGGCTCAGGCGGCCTTGCGGTCGGCGACGGCCCAGGAGGCGGCGGCGACGGCACCGGCGACGCCGAGGACGGAGGGCCAGGCGCCGACCTTCTTGGCGAGCGGGTGGGATCCGGCGAACGCGGCCACGTAGGCGGCGGTCAGCGCGCCGGCCGCCTTCCCGCCGGCCCGGGTACGCCACTGCTGGGCTGCCGCGGCGCCGGCGACGGCCAGGACGACCCCGCCGAGCTGCCGCTTCCTGGTCCAGCGGGCGACGCCGTAACCGCCGACGAGCCCGGTGGCGGCGACGACCGCGCTGGGAACCCTGGCCATAAGTGCCTCCTCGTATCCCGAATGTCTGTCCCGAGGCTAACGCGCGGGCGGGCCGCGCCCCCGAACCTGAGTCGAGGCTTGTCAAGTTTCCAGCAGAGAGTTATATAAGAAGTCGTAGGGCATCGCACCACAGTCCCTGAGAGAGGAGTGACCTGTGATGCTCATGCGTACGGACCCCTTCCGCGACTTCGACCGACTCGCGCAGCAGATGCTGGGCGCGAACGCCCGCCCGTCCGCGATGCCGATGGACGCCTACCGGTCCGGTGACGACTTCCTCGTCCACTTCGACCTGCCCGGCATCGACCCGGAGACGATCGAACTCGACGTCGAGCGCAACGTCCTCAACATCCGCGCCGAGCGCCGCAACCCCGCTCCCGAGGACGCGGAACTGCTGGTCGCCGAACGGCCCACGGGCACCTTCACCCGCCAGCTGTTCCTGGGCGAGACCCTCGACACCGAACGCATCGACGCCTCGTACGACGCCGGCGTCCTGACCCTGCGCATCCCGGTGGCCGAACAGGCCAAGCCGCGCCGCATCCAGATCACGGGCGGCGCGGGCAGCGACCGCAAGCAGCTCAGCGGCTGACCGTCCGACGGGGGCCGACCCCCGAGGCGGCCGGCGTTCCCGTCGGTGACCGACAGGCACGCACCCGCCGGCCACCGACGACCCGGCACACCCAGGACGCGCCGACGACCGGCCCCCGCACGACCCCTCGTCACCCCACAGCCCACAGCCCACACGGCCCCGAGCACCCCCGAAAGGCGGCACTCACCGCACAACCCTCACCAGTCGCACATTGGCCGAACTGCCGCCCATGCCCGCCGCATTACGGGGTACCGGGCTTGCGGTGCCCCGAAGTGTCCCGGAGGAGGAGCCACCACGATGACCGTGACCACCCCGCAGCCGAGAATCGCCATCCCCGCCCCCGCCCCGACCGTGCGTCCACGTGTCAAGAGCACGACGGAGAACGCCGACTGGCTGGAGCTGACCGAGGCGGTGCGCGAGGCGGGCCAGTACCCGACGAGAGCGGAGGCGGAACGCGTCACCCGCATCGTCCTCTCGGCGCTGGGCGGACACGTCACCGGCGACGAACGCGTGGCTCTGGCCCAGGCCCTCCCCCGGGAGGCAGGCCGCGTCATCGCCTCCCAGATCCCCGCGACCCACCCCCTGACGGCCCGCGAGTTCGTCGAGTCGGTGGCCACCCGCATAGAGGGCTCGACCCCCGCGACGGCCCGCTGGGACGTCAGCTCGGTCCTGAGCGCCCTCTCCACCCACATCGGCGAATCCCTGACCACCCGAGTCCTCACCCAACTCCCGTCGGGCTACGCGCTGCTGTTCGGCCGGGCGGACCTGGCGGGGACGGCGTAAAGCCACGAAGCTGACGGGCGCCGCACACCCTGGTGCGGCGCCCCGGCCTGCAAGCCGCCAAACCGGCCCGGCGTCCGTACGCAACGCAACCGCGCGCCTCACCAACGATGCGAACGCAGCCAACGCCAGGGCCCGACGAACCGGAGCCGACCACCTTCCCAGGGCTGCCCGCTCGCTTCCTCCCCGTGCTGGAGTGAGCCGAGTCAAGGGTGGCCCGGAGGGCCATCGCCGAAGGCGACGCGCAGCGCCCTTTACTCGGCTCACGGAAGCACGACACTGGCCGAAGAAGCGGGCGGCCCCACGGCACCTTTGCGGCCTACGGCATCCCCCGTCCCGCTGGCGTCCCTGAAACGGTGTGGGTTAACGCCATCCGGCACGACGCCTGATCCGTGCACGGCAGCGGAGTCGGGGCTGAGACAGAGGCAGTGGCCGCAGTTCGCTGTCAGGCCCTGTGATCAGATGATTTACTTGCCCTTCGACGCCCATCCCCCAATCCGGCAGCAGCCCAACTCCCTTGACGCGGCGTCAGGAGGCTCTCATGCCCAAGTACAGCTACGACCTGCCCAAGCACGCGGTTGATCACGGCGTAGAGGTCAAGATCGCGGAGCTCCTCATCGATCCGCAGGCTCAGCGCACCTTGAATGAGCGTCGCGCTCAGTCGATCGCGAACAATCTCGTCCGTGAGGCGATCGGAACCATCATCGTCTCGGAGCGCGAGGACGGAGCGCGGTACATCGTTGATGGCCAGCACCGCAAGCGTGCCTCTGAACTGGCGGGGTTGGAGACCATCAGAGCCGATATCCACTACGGACTCACTCAGGAGCAGGAAGCCATACTCTTCCTGATCAAGAACCGTGAGTCTCACAAGCCGCGCCCGATCGACGAGTACCACGTCGGCCTCACCGGTGGTGTGCCGCTTTTTGTCGACACTGACCGCGTTCTGAAGGCCCACAGGCTGAGCCTTGGTTCTTCCTCGACCAACAGTGTCGGAGCTGTGTCGGGTGTCCTCCAGATCACGGATCGTTACGGGGCTGATGTGCTCGATCGCACGCTCACGATCGCGGAAGAGGCATGGGGGCGTAGTGCCGAGTCCTGGGACGGCATGCTCCTGGGCGGTATCGGGATGTTCCTCGGTCGCCACGGCGACCTCGTCAACGACCCCGAGCTCGCGAAGAGGCTTGAGCGCACCGCCACGGCGGCGAAGTGGCGCTCTCAGGTGTTGAGCGCTTCGTCCAATGGCGGCTTCAACAACAGCGGTACCGGGTCCAGGATCAGCGTGTGTTACCGCCTTGTTCTGGATGCCTGGAACAAGGGACGTCGGCCGGCCAACCGAATCGAGGGCTGAGCCCCGAGCCGCCAGTAGTCCTCGGCGATTACGGAGGGCCCTGGGCGCACGCGCCGGGGCCCCTCTTCCGCCTGTGTTACTTAAGGGCGTCTTGCGCCAAGGCGCCGATGAAGACGTGCCAAGTACCAGGCTGGACATGGATCACAGAGCCTTCGCCCCACTTTGAATCACGTATGAACGCGTTACCAGATGTGTACGCGCACTCCACGCACTCGGTACCGCTGCCGCCGCTGTAAGAGGACTTGAACCAGTGAAGTTCCAGCGATGCTGCCATCAGGGCTCCTTGTTGATCCGCTCAATGAGCTCGGCCGAAGACTCGAAGTCGAGTGCTTGAGCGCTGAGGTATTCGAACGCCAACTTATAACGGTCCAGTTCCTTCGGCTTCTCCATGAAGAGGCCACCACCGATGAGGTCCACGTACACCACGTCGAGTTCTCGGGTCTGCCCGCGCAGGACGGCGAAGCTGCCTACGGCAGCAGCGTGAGCACCTCGTTCGAATGGAAGCACTTGGACGGTGACGTGCGGTCGTCGCGCTTGTGTGAGCAGGTGGTCCAACTGCTGCCGCATGACCTCTCGACCCCCGACCAACCGTCGGATGGCCGCCTCATCAATGACACACCAGATGTGCGGTGGGTCTTGGCGATCCAGCAGCTCCTGACGCTTCATGCGGATGTCGACCATGTGTTGGATCTCGCGCTCTGGGCACTGCACTTCCGAAGCCCGGTGCACGGCTTCCGCATACGCCCTGGTCTGAAGCAGGCCAGGAATGTACATACAGGCGTAGTGATCCTCGCGTACGACCTCGTCTTCGAGGGTCAGCATGAGGTTCATTGACTCGGGGATGGGGTCGGCGAGGGAGCGCCACCAGCCCTGGATCTTGGCGCCCTTGGCCAACTCGACCAGCGCCAACCGTTCCTCGTCGGGAGCGTCGTACTCGCGGCAGAGGGCGTCGACGGCCGGCCACTTGACCGTGCCCTCCTTGGTCTCGTACCGGCTGAGTGTCGCCTTCGAGATGCCGACGCGAGCTCCCGCATCCTCCAGGGTCAGACCCGCCGACTCCCGAAGTCGACGTAGATCTGCTCCTAGTTGACGCCTGCGAGTGGTGGGTCCAACCGCCATGCCTACGGCCCTTCCTGTCGATGTCGTAGATCGTCCTCGCCCTCTCAGAGGGACTGCAAGGGCGCGTGCGCCGGGGCGCGCATCCAGCAGACATGCACCGTTTCGGTCGTTGTGAGAGTTCCATTGAAACTCTCATTGCCACTCTGGTTGCTGTTAGGCACAAGGGGCACAGAGTGCCCTTGCTGGGGCGAGCGAGGGAGTCGAGTAGGTCATGCACTGCACCGGTTGTATGCCGCGGAAGAAGTGGACCCTGCCGTTTCTGGCCGAGGCGAAAGAAGTCGCCCCGCTGCGGCGGGTCTTGCGGCTCCACATCGAGCTTTGGGGACTGCCGGAAGTCAGCGAGGCTGCCCAACTGTGCGTCAGCGAGTTGGTCGCGAACGTCATCAAGCATGTGGGCCCCGGCACCCCGACCACGCTAGCGGTCTGCATGAGCGGTACCCGCTTGCGCCTCGAAGTCCACGACCCCGCCCCCCGTGCCCTTCCCGCCCTGACCGATGCGGACTCGGAGGCCGAGACGGGGCGGGGGGATGTCCCTCATCGACGCGATCACCGAGCGTTGGGGCGTCGACCTGTTCCCTGAGTACAAGGCGACATGGTGCGAGCTGCGCACCAGCCTGACCACGGCTGACGGACACACCACAGGCCCCCGCGTGTCCCGAGCAGCGGAAGTGCTCGGGTTCTACGCGGACGCGAGGAAGCTGCCGACGGAGCCCCAGACTGGTCGGCTGAGGACCGCAGCGGCGGAGGATACGGCGATCAGCGTGATCGCCGACCTGCTGCACTGGCTCGGCGCACACGGCAGGGACCCGGACGAGGTGTTGGAACGTGCGCAGGCCCACTTCGAAGCCGACCTCGCCCACTGATCGTCAGCGTGGACAACCGTCGGTCAGCTCGCGGTGATAGCCGAGTACGTCCACACATCGGCCGGTAGCTCGTGCTTGAGGCGCCAAGTGATCGCCATGGGCTTGCTGCCCGTGTGCGTCACGTAGCTCGCCGGGCCAAGGAGCATCCACGGTTGTGGCTTGCCTGTGTCCGTGCTCTTGTAGCGACGCATGAACAGCAGGACCTCACTGCCTCGCTGCCTGTGCTCCCGGTATCGCATGCCGGTGCCGGAGTCAGAGGCCGTTGAGTTCTGGGACTCCCAGTGGAAGAGCGTCGGGCTGAGCGCGTAGTCCTTGTACCGGACGGTTGGCGAGAAGTCCTTCTCGTTCTTCTCCAAGGTGATGAGCAGGGCGTCGGTTCGGAGCTTCTCAACCCACTGCACGCCCTGCGCGAAGGACCGGGGCATCTGGCCGCCGAAGCGCGCCACCCCTAGCGCGGCGAGGATCTCGGAGCGGTTGTACGAACAGTGGACCATTAGTGGAACGTTGCTGAGGCGGCCTGACAGCGGGATGGGGAAGTGGTCTGCCCGCTCGATGACGTGTGACAGCACCTGCCTCAGTTCGTCCCGGAACTCCCGTTGGGAGCGCAGCGAGTCGAGGCCTTCACCGAAGCTGGTGAAACCGCCGGCGTTATCCCAGATGTTGAAGAACAGCATGCGGGCATAGGACTGTTCCATTGGACTCAGTTCCTCGTATGGCAGGGCTTCATCTTCGAGGAGTCGGAGGTAGGCCCTGGCACGCTGGGGATCATCGACGTGGAGAAAGGCATGAATCTTTTTGAGTAGCGCCGCTTCCCCCGTCGGTGCGACTCCCTCAATCAGTCCCGCTCGGCGCAGGATGGTCGTCCAGGAGGTGTCGTTCTTGTACAGCTCCTTGATCTCCCGACGGCTCTCGCGGAGGTAGTCCGCGAGGCGTAGCGTGCCGTAGGCCCTGACCTCGCTCACCAAAGTTCTGACTGTTGCGCCGAGTTGGCTTCGGATGTTGTCGAGTACGAGATCCTTGGACTTGCCCTCCAGGAGGATCTGGCAGCCAGACGGCAGTTGGGGGAAGTCATGCTCGATGTGTTCGACAAGCCGGTTGCGTGAGAGGTTCGTCATGGCTCGGAACTGTTCCTCGAAACGGAACTCCGCTCGGTGCTGTCCGATGAAGTCGAAGACCGTGAGCACTGGCTTGGTCTCGGTTCGCCTCAGGCCCCGTCCCAATTGCTGGAGAAAGATCGTCGCACTGTTGGTGGGACGGAGCAGGAGAAGTGTGTCGACGTCAGGGATGTCGAGTCCCTCATTGAACAGGTCGACGGAGAAAATCACCTGCAACTTGCCGTCACGCAGGTCTCTCAACGCCTGGCTGCGCACGGCAGCCGGCGAGTCGCTGTCTAGTGCAATGGCCTGGAACCCGGCCGTGGTGAAGAAGTCCGCCATGAAGTGGGCATGCCTCTTGCTCACACAGAAACCCAACGCACGCATCGCTGCGGGGTTTGAGACCTTGTCCCGAATCTGCTTCACCACGATCCGGGCACGCGCGTTGTTGCCTGTGTACAGGTTGTCGAGCTCCTGATCGGCGTACGTCCCCTTCCGCCAGCCCAGGTTTCTCAGATCTGTGCCGTCTGGTAGGCCGAAGTAGTGGAACGGACACAGCAGATCGTTCTCCAGAGCCTCCCACAATCGCATCTCGGCAGCGATGCGCCCCTCGAAGAACTCGTCCTGGACGCTGAGGCCATCCATCCGCTCGGGGGTGGCCGTCAGGCCGAGCAACTCTTTTGGCTCGAAATGGTCGATAACCCGGCGGTAAGTGGTAGCGGTGGCGTGATGAAACTCGTCAATGACGATGATGTCGAAGTGATGAGGAGTCAACTGTTCCAGCCGCCGAACGTTCAGTGACTGCACGCTGGCGAAGACGTGGTTCCAGTCCCGTGGATCCTGCCCGGAGTGCAGCAGCTCTCCGAAGGAAGCGTCGTCCAACACCTCTTGGTACGTACGCAGGGACTGATTGAGTATTTCCTTGCGATGGGCGACGAACAACAACTTGGGTCGTCCGTTGGGCCAGCTCCTGCACAGATTGCGGTAGTCCAGTGCAGCCATCACGGTCTTTCCCGTGCCAGTGGCCGCAACGAGCAGGTTCCGGTGCCGCCCGCGGATCCCACGCTCGACAGTGAGCCGCTCCAGCATGTCCTGCTGGTGCGGGTAGGGGCGCACCTCAAGGCCTGAAAGGTTAATTTTCTGGTCGGCGCTCGGGGACGCGCCACCGCTCGCCTGGACCAGTGCTCCGTCGAGGCGCTCACCGTGGAGATCGGGGTCGTACGTCTCGAAGGCGATGTCGTTCCAGTACGCGTCGAACGTTGCTTCGAACTTGTCCAGAACGGCTGGTGTGGAGACCGATGACAGACGTACGTTCCACTCCAGGCCATCGAGCAGAGCGGCTTTGGACAGGTTGGAGCTGCCGACGTAGGCGGTGTCAAACCCCGTGTTGCGGCGGAACAGCCAGGCCTTGGCATGCAGCCGCGTGGAGCGAGTCTCGTAGTTGATTTTGACGGTGGCGCCGAAGTCGCGGACGAGTCGGTCAAGCGCGTGGCGGTCTGTGGCACCCATGTAGGTGGTGGTGATGACCCGGATCTCCACGCCCCGGTCTTTCGCGGCGCGGAGAGCGTCCTCTAGCACCCGTATGCCGTACCACTTCACAAACGCGCAGAGCAGGTCAATGCGGTCCGCGGTTGCCAGTTCGGCGCGCAGTTCCGCCCCCAGGCTGACGTCCTCCGGTGAGTTGGTTAGCAAGGACGCCTCAGAGAGCGGGGTAAGAGGGCGGATCGCGTAGGCGCCCGGTGCCTCCTGCCTGGCGAGGGCGAGCAACTGTCGTGGTCCCTTAGCCACCGTGCTCACAGGGTCGGCGTCGCTCTGGCCAGCCGTACCGGCGGCGAGGGATTCGAGTAGCTGGTTTATGAGCGGAACGTGCTGCTCAGGTGGGACCTGAGTGAGCCTGCGGGCGACCACCTCACCGATGTGTCGGGCCAGAACATGGGGCGAGGACTCGACGCTGACCTCCGCGTCGATTGCTCTCCACCCCATCGCCTCAAGCCGACTCATCTCGTCGTACACGCTCTGAGTGATCAGCTTCTCGTACACCCCAGCGACCGGCTGTGCCGGATCCCCCGCTTCCGCCACCACGATCCCCTCAGATACGTGTCAGTGTCCCTCTGTTCTAACAGGCTGTTCTGTGCGTCAGACGGTCGTGCCGTGACAGTCCCCATAGACACGGTCCGCCCCACACCAACACCCCGCCCCCTTCCCCGGCGGCCAAGCCACCGCCCGCCCCCGGGCCGCCAGTGTCGTCGCGTACTGGGGCAGCAGGGTGGGGTCCGTCGGGGGCGTGCCCTCCGAGGCTGCGAAGGCCTCGTAGGAGGGGACCGTGCCGGTGACGATGCCGAGGTTGGGCGTGCCGGAGGCGGAGAGTTCGCGGAGGGAGGACTCTATGGTCGCCAGGTGTTCGGCGTGGGACGGGTACTCCGCGGACAGGGCGGGATACGCCGACAGCAGTTCCGAGAGTTCCGGGGCCGGCCAGTGCAGGACCGCCACCGGGAACGGGCGGGAGAGGGCCTCGCGGTAGGCGCCGAGCTCGGCGCGGAGGCGGTGGATCTCCGCCTGCAGTTCCGCGGGGTTGTCCGAGCCCAGGGACCACACGCGTTTGGGGTCGTGGAGTTCGTCCAGGGAGACCGGGGAGGTGTGGAGGGTGTCGGCGAGGGTGTCCCAGTCGTCGTGCGGGAGGCCCAGCATGCGGCGGACGCGGTGGCGGCCGTAGAGGAGGGGGTGGGTGGCGGCCGGGGGCTCGTCCGAAGGCTCCAGCAGGAGCTGGGCGGCCTCGGTGAACGTCTTCGCCGCCGCCTCCAGCTCGTCGTGGGATTCGAGGGCCTCGGCCACGATCACCCAGGGGGCCGGGTCCCGGGGGGCCGTGGTGCGGATGCCCTCGATGATCGCGCGTGCCTCCGCCTCGTGGCCGTACTCCCACAGGTTGGACGCCTTCAGGGCGCGGACCAGGGCCGGGTTGTCCAGTGTTGCGGCGGACGCGAGCAGGCGGTCGTAGAGGGTGGTCGCCGCGGGGCGGTCGCCGGACAGTTCCAGGTGGGCCGCCGCCCGCAGGAGGAGCGTCTCGGCGTCCTCTGGGTACAGGCCGGCGGTCCGCTCCAGGCGTGCCGCTTCGGCGGTGTGGTCGACGTTCTCGGCAGGCGTGTCGGGGCGCATGGGGGACACCGTACTGCCGGGCGGTGACAAAAGTGAGGCGCCCCCGGGGGGCGTGCACCGCGGTATGGATATCTGGATATCTTCGGTGCCGACATCTACACGGGGTGGAGCCGGCATGCAGAAGACGGGTGCGCTGGTCGTGACCGATGAAGCGGCTGTCCTGGACGAGGGGCGTGAACCGCCCCGGCACTGGCCCCTCCTGCTCGTCGGTGCCGCCGTCGTCCCCGGTACGGTCCTCTTCCTGCTCGGGCGCTGGGGGGACGCCCCGGCCGTACAGGCCTGGCGGACCGTGTGTCTGGCCGTGACCGTGCAGGCGCTGCCGTTCCTGCTGCTCGGTACGGCGCTGTCCGGGGCGATCAACGCCTTCGTGCCGGAGGGCGTGTTCCGCCGGATCCTGCCCCGCCGGCCCGCGCTCGCCGTACCCGTGGCCGGGGTCGCGGGGGTGGTCCTGCCAGGCTGCGAGTGTGCCTCGGTGCCGGTTGCCAACAGTCTCATCAGCCGTGGCGTCACCCCGGCCGCCGCCTTCGCGTTCCTGCTGTCCGCGCCCGCCGTCAACCCGGTCGTGCTCACCGCCACCGCGATCGCGTTCCCCGGCAACCCCGCCATGGTGGCGGCCCGGCTGCTCGCCTCCCTCGCCACCGCCCTCGTGATGGGCTGGCTGTGGCTCCGGTTCGGGCGGGCCGAGTGGCTGAAGCCCGTCGTACGGCACACCGGGCACCGGCAGGGGCACAGCCGCATCGACGAGTTCCGGCGCGGGTTCCAGCACGACTTCCTGCACGCCGGCGGCTTCCTGGTGCTCGGCGCCGTCGCCGCGGCCACCTTCAACGTCGCCGTCCCGCGCTCCGTGCTGGACACCTTCGCCGCGGCGCCCTGGCTGTCCGTGCTGTTCCTCGCCGGGCTCGCCGTGCTGCTCGCGGTGTGCTCCGAGGCCGACGCCTTCCTGGCGGCCTCGCTGACCGGGTTCCCGCCGGTCGCGCGGCTGGTGTTCATGGTGGTGGGGCCCATGGTCGACCTGAAGCTGATCGCCCTGCAGGCGGGGACGTTCGGGCGGGCCTTCGCGGTGCGGTTCTCCGCCGCCACCGTCGTCGTCGCCGTCGCGTGCAGCGCGCTGACCGGATGGGGGCTGCTGTGAAACGAGCCGGGAAGCGTTCGCTTCAAGCGGGGCTGCTCGCCCTCTGCGGGCTCGGGCTGCTGCACGTCTCCCTCTTCACCGACCTCTGCCTGCGGTACGTCAAGGAGGGCATGCGGCTCCCGCTCATCGCCTCCGGGGTCGTCCTGCTCCTGCTGGGGATCGCGAGCGCGGTCCTCGACCGGGCGGAGGAGGCCGAGGAGCACGGCCACGACCACGGCCACTCCGGTGTGCCCCGCGTCTCCTGGCTGCTCCTCCTCCCCGCGCTCAGCCTGCTCGTGTACGCCCCGCCCGCCCTCGGCGCCTACACCGCCGCCCGGCAGCCGGCGAAGGCCGTCGTCCACGACAGCGACTTCGATCCGCTGCCGCGCACCTCGCCGCTGCCCATGACCCTCTCCGACTTCACCAGCCGGGTGCGGGAGGACCGGGGGCAGGCCATCGAGGGGCGCACGATCCGGATGACCGGGTTCGTGACCCCCGGGGACGGCGGAAGCTGGGACCTGACCCGGATCATCCTCAACTGCTGCGCCGCCGACGCCCAGTCCGTGAAGGTACGGATCCACGGCGGGCCCGTCCTGCCCGCCGACACGTGGGTGACGGTCACCGGGACCTGGCACCCGGGCGGCACCCTGGGCACCGGCTCCGCGCCGGTCGCACTGGACGCCCGTACCGTCACGAAGGTGCGCCGGCCGGCGAACGGCTACCAGGACGCCCTGCCGCTGGGCTGAACCGGCGCGTCACACGGTGACGCCGTCGGTCTGCAGGGTCTGCACGGACTTGGCCGCGAAGGGCACGGACACCGACCTGCCGGTCAGGTGGGTGTCGGAGCGGGGGGTGTAGCGGTCGCCGCAAAGTCGTGGCCGCGGCGGGTGCCCTGGTTCCTCTGGCCAGTTGAGGGCGCCGCGCCTATCGTGCGGGCGGCTGTGGTGGAGGTGGGCGCGGATGCGGGCTGCGGCGGGTGTGCGGGTCGTACGGCACGGCGATCGGCGCAGGAGCGCCCGGCGCAGGCGGGTGCTGTGGGGCGGGGGCGAGGTGCTCGTGACGGCCGGGCTGGTCCTCCTGCTGCTGGTCGTGCACCAGCTGTGGTGGACCAACCGGGAGGCCCGGCGCGGGGCCGCGCGCGAGGTGGCGGCGCTGGAACGGGAGTGGGGCGGCGGTACGACGGCCGGCCCCGGCGCCCTGCCCGGCGGTCCCGGTACGGCCTCGGCCCCCGGGTCCGCCGCATCCGCCTCCGCCCCCGTCACGTCCCGCCCGCCGGGGCACCCGTCCGCCCCCGAGGCGGCACCCCGGCGGTCCCGGGCGTACGCGGTGCTCACCATCCCCCGGCTGCACCTGCGTGTCCCCGTCGCCGAGGGTGTCGGCAAGGCGGACGTGCTGAACAAGGGGTACGTCGGTCACTACCGCGGCACCCAGCAGCCGGGCCAGGCCGGGAACTTCGCGCTCGCCGGGCACCGGAACACGCACGGCGAGCCCTTCCGGTACCTGCCCCGGCTGCGGCGGGGGGACGCCGTCGAGGTGGAGACGCGGACGGCGACGTACACCTACGCCGTCGACCGGATCCTGCCGCGCACGTCGGCGCTGGACTCGGGGGTCGTCCGGCCCGTCCCGCGCTCGCTGGTCCGGCCCGGGTACGGCTACCACGAGCCCGGTCACTACCTCACCCTGACCACCTGCACCCCCGAGTTCACCTCCCGGTACCGGCTGGTGGTGTGGGCCCGGCTGATGTCCGCGCGGCCCCGGTGAGCCGCCGGTCCGGCGCCCCTCACGCCCGCTCCCGCAGCGCCAGCACGCTCACCGCGCCCGCCACCGCCAGCCCCGCCGACACCAGCAGCGCGAGGTTCGCGCCCCGGGCCGGGCCGTCGGCCGAGGTGGCGACGGCGATGGTCAGGGCCACGCCGGCGCAGGAGCCGATGTAGCGGAAGGTCTGCTGGGCGCCGGAACCCATCGCGGCCCGCTGGGGCGGCACCGACTCGACGGCGAGCAGCGGCAGCGCGCCGTTGAGCAGGCCGCTGCCGACGCCGCCGACGATCAGGCCGGGCAGCAGGCGGGGCCAGGAGCCGGAGCCGACCGCGCCGAGCATCATCGCCATGGCGATCGTGTGCAGGGCGAAGCCGAGGGCGAGCTGGGTGCGCGGGGCGACCCGGCCGGCCAGGTGCTTGACCTGGAGGGCGACGGCGAAGCTCAGACCGGACCAGAGCAGGAACAGCCAGGCCGTGCCGAGCGGGGGCAGCCCGAGCGCCTGCTGGAGCAGCGCGGGCAGGAAGCTGAACAGGCCGATCACGGCCAGGCCGGTGAACAGGCCGCCCGCGGAGGAGGCCAGGAAGCGGGCGTGCCGCAGCAGGGTGAGGTCGATCATCGGGGTGCCGGTCCGGCGCTCCACCGCGACGAACACCGCGACCAGCGCGACGGCCGCCGCGAACAGCAGGCCGACCGGGGCGCGCAGCCAGCCGTCCCGGCCCAGGGTCAGGGCAGCGACCAGGGCCACCAGGGCCAGGCCGAAGGTGAGCGCCCCGAGCACGTCCGGGCGGCCGCCGCGCGGGGCGCGTGACTCGGCCAGCGCCCGGGTGCCGAGCGCGGCCACGACGAGGGCGGCGGCGCCCAGGACGAGGTAGCCCGCCCGCCAGCTCGGCAGCGCGCCCGCGAGCAGCGGGCCCACGGCGATGCCGCCGCTGACGAAGGCGCCCCACACGCCGGTGGCGTGCAGCCGGCCGCGCGGGCTGGGGAAGGCGTGCACGATCAGGCCGAGGCTGCTGGCCAGCAGGGCGGCGCTGGCCGCGCCCTGGGCGATGCGGGCCAGGGTGAACTGCCAGGTGGTCGTGGTGAACGCGCCGAGGGCGGTGGTGAGACCGAGGGCCAGGGTGCCGGAGAGGAAGATCCGGCGCCGGCCGTGGTCGTCGGCGAGGCTGCCGGCCACCAGGAGGAGGGCGGCGAGGCCGAGGGGGGCGCCGTTGAGCAGCCAGGCCTGGGCGGAGAGCGGGGTGTGCAGGGCGGCCGCGGTGTCCGGCAGCGTGACCATGGGGGCCGTGTAGGCCATGAGGGCCACGGCGGTGGCCGCGCTGGTCAGGGCGAGGGTGGCGCGGGGGCGTACGGGGGTGTCCCGGGCGGTGGCGCCGCGTCCGGTCGCGGGGGTGGTGGCGGAGTCGAGCCGGGTCATGGCCTGTCCTGTCCTTCGGGGCCCCGGCCCTTCCACCGGGGTCTGCCGCGCTCGGTTCGTTCATTGAATCGAGCGTTCACCGTCACCGTAGCACCCTGGGTTCGTTGACTGAACCCATGTCCGCCAAGTGGTTACAGTGGAGGACATGGCACTGGGTAAGGACTACGTGACGCAGGAGTGCTCGATCGCCCGCGCGCTGGAGGTCGTGGGCGAGCGGTGGACGCTGCTCGTCGTCCGCGACGCGATCTACGGCGTCCGGCGCTACAACGACTTCCTCGTCCACCTCGGCATCCCGCGCGCCGTCCTGTCCGCCCGGCTCCGGACGCTCACCGAGGAGGGCATCCTCGAAAGGCGCCGGTACCAGGAGTCGCCGCCCCGGGACGAGTACGTCGTCACCGAAAGCGGTGCCGCCCTCTGGCCCGTGCTGCGCGCCCTCGGCCACTGGGGCCGCGAGCACGTCGACGCCGGCCGGCTGCGTTCCTTCCGGCACGCGGACTGCGGCGGGGACATCGAGCCGCTGGGGAAGTGCGCGGCGTGCGGAACTCTCGTGCCGGTCGCGGACGTTGTGATGGTGCCGGGGCCGGAACTGGACCCCGCCCCGGCGGATCCGGTCAGCAGGGCGCTGCTGCGGCCCAAGCGGTTGCTGGAGCCCCTGGAGACCGATCCGGTGCACCTGGCACACTGACGTACAGTCATACGGAAGGTAGTCGTACGACGGACCGTCATGCGACGGGCAGTCACACGAAGGGGGGAGTGCTGATGACCGGCCGTGTCGCCGTCGCGCGCCCCCTCGCCCTCCTGCTGCTCCTGGCGCAGCTGCTGCTGCTCCAGGCCGCGCTCCTCGGCACCGGCGGCCTCAGCACCGCCGTCGCCCTCGCCGCGACCGCCACCGCGGCCGCCGCGCTCGCCGCCTGCGCCCTGCTGGCCGCGCGCAGCGTGCCCGCCGTACCGCCCACCCGCGTCCGCACCGCGATACGCGACCGGGCCCGCCGTACGGCCTTCCTGCCCCAGCGCGATCCCGACGCGCCCGGCCGGCGGCGGCCCCGAGCACCCGGCCACGCCGGTCCGGCGACCGCCGCGTAGGGCACGTCTTCGCACCTCTTCCGCACGTGACCCCGCGCGGGTCGTCCTGCCGTTCTCCGCTCCTTTCGGCACGACGAGACCCCCGGAGGGCTCACCCATGTCCGTTTTCGCCCGTCTGGTCGAGCACCTGGCCGACCTGCTCACCCCGCTCTTCCACGCCTCCGCGGCGGCCGCCGCGATCGTCCTGTTCACCGCGCTCGTACGGCTCCTCGTCCACCCGCTGTCCCGGGCCGCCGCCCGCGGCCGGCGCGCCCGCGCCGCACTCCAGCCGAGAATCACCGCACTGCGCGAGAAGCACGCCGGGAACCCGCAGCGGCTCCAGCAGGCGGTGCTGGAACTGCACGCCGAGGAGAAGGTCTCGCCGCTCTCCGGCTGCCTGCCCAGCCTGCTCCAGGTGCCCGCCTTCTTCCTGCTCTACCACCTCTTCTCCAGCTCCACGATCGGCGGCGAGGACAACGCCCTGCTCGGCCACCGGCTGTTCGCGGCACCGCTCGGCGGACGCTGGGCGGACGCGCTGACGGACGGCGGGGCGTTCGGCCCGGCCGGAGTCGTCTACCTCGGCCTCTTCGCCGTCGTCGCGGCCGTCGCCGCCGTCAACTTCCGGCGTGCCCGGCGGATGCTCGCCGAGCAGCCCGCCCCGGCCGCCGCCGACGGCCAGGTGCCCGGTCTCGCCGCCGTCACCCGGGTCACCCCGTTCCTGTCCTTCTTCACCCTCGTCACCGTGGCGGTCGTCCCGCTCGCCGCCGCGCTGTACGTCGTCACCAGCACCGCCTGGAGCGCGGCGGAACAGGCGCTGCTGTCCCGCTGAGCGGTCCCGGGCGTCCGGTTGCGGTCCAGTACGTGAACAGGGTCTTGCGGACTGGACCACCGAATTGGAGGATCAGCCAGTCCTCCGATGGCTGCACCCGTCGGCGGGCGCCCGCGATCGAGGGAGATGGTGACCATGAAGCTGCTGCGAGTCGGTACGGCAGGGGCCGAGCGTCCCGCGCTGCTCGACGCCCGGGGGACCCTCAGGGACCTGTCGGGCCTCGTGGACGACATCGACGGCGCGCTCCTCGCCGACGACACCGCGCTCGACCGGGTGCGGGCGGCGGCCGAGTCCGGTGAGCTGCCCGCGCTGGACGCGGCCGGACTCCGGATCGGCCCCCCGCTCGGCCGCATCGGCAAGATCGTGTGCATCGGCCTCAACTACCACGACCACGCCCGCGAGACGGGCGTCGAGGCGCCGCCGGAGCCGGTGGTCTTCCTCAAGGCGCCGGACACGGTCGTCGGGCCGCACGACACGGTGCTGGTGCCGCGCGGCTCGGTGAAGACCGACTGGGAGGTCGAACTCGCGGTCGTCATCGGCCGCACGGCCCGCTACCTGGACTCCGCCGAGGAGGGCCTCGCGCACGTCGCCGGGTACGCGGTGGCGCACGACGTCTCCGAGCGCGAGTTCCAGATCGAGCGCGGCGGCACCTGGGACAAGGGCAAGAACTGCGAGACGTTCAACCCGCTGGGGCCGTGGCTGGTGACGGCCGACGAGGTCCCGGACCCGCAGCGGCTGCCGCTGCGGCTGTGGGTGAACGGGGAGCTGAAGCAGGACGGTACGACGGCCGACCAGATCTTCCCCGTGGGCGAGGTCGTGCGGTACCTCAGCCGGTTCATGACGCTGTACCCCGGGGACGTCGTCAGCACGGGGACGCCGGCGGGGGTGGCCATGGGGCGGCCCGAGCCGAAGCCGTACCTGAGGGCCGGGGACGTGGTCGAGCTGGAGATCGAGGGGCTCGGACGGCAGCGGCAGGAACTGAAGGACGCCTGACGGGCGGGGGCGCGCGTCGGACACGGCCCGCGCCCCGGCCCGGCGGACTCACCCCAGCAGGGAAGCCAGCCGGCGCCATTCCTCCCTGGGGAGGACCGTGCCGGTGGCCGGTGTCACCACCTGGAGGGCGACGTGGTCGGCGCCCGCCTCGTGGAAGGCGGTGATGCGCTCGCGGATCCGGGACTCGTCGCCCCAGGCGAAGACCGCGTCGACGAGGTGGTCGCTGCCGCCGTCGGCGACGTCGTCCTCGGAGAAGCCCAGGCGCAGGAAGTTGTTGGTGTAGTTGGGGAGTTCGAGGTAGCGGCCCAGGTAGGCGCGGGCCGTCTCGCGGGCGCGGGCCGGGTCGGCCTCCAGGACCACCTTGAACTCCGGGGCCAGCAGCACCTCGTCGCCCAGGATCTCGCGGGCCTGCGCGGTGTGCTCGGGCGTGACCAGGTAGGGGATCGCGCCGGCCGCGCGGTCGCGGGACAGGCCCAGCATCTTCGGGCCCAGCGCGGCGAGCACGCGGCGGCCGGCGGGGACGCCCGCCTTGTCCAGCTCGTCGAGGTATCCGGTCATGGCCGCGTACGGGCGGTGGTAGCCCTCCACCCGCGGGCCGTGGCTCACGCCGAGACCCAGGACGAAGCGGCCGGGATGGGCCGTCTCCACCTCGGCGAAGGAGGCCGCGGTGGTGGCGGCGTCCTGCTGCCAGACGCTCTGGATGCTGGTACCGACGGTGATGCGGCGCGTCGCGCCGATGAGCGGGGCCGCGTGGGCGGCGGTGCTGTTGCCGCCCAGCCAGAGGGCGCCGTAGCCGAGCTCCTCCAACTCGGCCGCGGCCTCGTCCAGTTCGCCGCGCCGGGCCGGGTCCTCCGAGCGCAGCTCGACGCTCCAGACGCCGTGGCGGCCGACGGTCTCCTTCAGCGAGGTGGTCATCCGGTGTGATCCCTCCGGTGGTGTGCGGTGCCGTGATCATCACGTCTTCCGTCACTGCCAACCGGAGGGGTACCTCCGTGATTCCCGCCGTTCGCTCAACCGGCGGAACGGCCGAGGAACTTCTCCAGCCCCTCCACCACGAACCGGTGGTCCTCCAGCTGGGGCAGGCCGGAGACGGTCACCGCGCCGATCACGCCCACGCCCTCGACCGTGATCGGGAAGGACCCGCCGTGGGCGGCGTACTCGTCGGGGTCCAGGCGGGAGGCCTCCTCGAAGGTCGTGCCCTTGGCGCGGAAGCGGGCGCCGACCAGGTAGGAGGCGGCGCGGTAGCGCTCCACCACCCGGCGCTTGCGGCCGATCCAGGCGTCCTGCTCCGGCGCGGTGCCCGGCAGGGCGGCGTGGAAGAGCTGCTGGCCGGCGCGGTGGATGTCGATGGAGATCGGCAGCCGGCGCTCCCGGGCCAGCTCGACCAGCAGGGAGCCGAGGGCCCAGGCGTCCTCGTGGGTGAACCGCCGGAAGACCAGCCGGCGTTCCTGGTCCTCCAGCTCCTCCAGGCTCGGGGCGAGTTCGGGCGTGGTCTGCGAGTGCTGCATCAGAGGGTCACCGTCACCTTGTCTCGGGCGGACCTGCGGGCCGCTTCCAGTACGTCGAGTGCGGCGGCCGCCTCCAGGGCGGTCACCGGGTTGGGGCCGGTGCCGCGCAGGGCGGCGGCGACGGCCGCGTAGTACGCGGGGTAGTCGCCCGGCAGGGTCGGTACCGGAGTGCCGCCGCCGGACAGCGGGGACTCGCCGGAGCCGATACGGCCCCACAGGGACTGGTCCTCCGCGCCCCAGTCGGCGACGGTACCGGGACGGCTGCCCTCGCGCAGGGCCGCCTCCTGGGGGTCCAGACCGTACTTGACGTACCCCGCGCGGGAGCCCAGTACGCGGAAGCGGGGGCCGAGCTGGGCGGTCGTCGCGGAGACGTAGAGGTGGGAGCGGACACCGCTCGCGTGGGTGAGCGCGATGAAGGTGTCGTCGTCGGTCTCGGCGCCCGGGCGGCGGATGTCCGTCTCGGCGTAGACCTCGGTGGCCGGACCGAAGAGGACCAGGGCCTGGTCGACGACGTGGCTGCCGAGGTCGTAGAGCAGACCTCCGATCTCTGCGGGGTCGCCGGACTCGCGCCAGCCGCCCTTGGGCTGGGGGCGCCAGCGCTCGAAGCGGGACTCGAAGCGCCAGGCGTCGCCGAGTGCGCCGTCCGCGAGGAGGTGGCTCAGGGTCAGGAAGTCGTTGTCCCAGCGGCGGTTCTGGAAGACCGACAGGAGCAGGCCGCGCTCGTCGGCGAGGGCGGCCAGCTCGCGGGCCTCGGCCGCGGTGCCGGCCACCGGCTTGTCCACGACGACCGGAAGACCGGCCTCCAGGGCGGCCGTGGCCAGCGGGACGTGCGTCTTGTTCGGGGAGGCGACGACGACCAGGTCCAGCTCGTCCGCGCGGTCGAACAGCTCCTCGGCACGGGCGGCCAGCCGCACGTCCGGGAACTCGGCGCGGGCCTGCTGCTGCCGCTCCGGGCTGGAGGTGACCACGGTGTCCAGGGCGAGGCCCTCGGTGGCGGCGATCAGCGGGGCGTGGAAGACGGAGCCGGCGAGGCCGTAGCCGATCAGGCCGACGCGGAGGGGGGTAGCAGTCATGCCTCCTACTTTGGCAACGCTGTTGCGAAAGTGCAAGCGGTGCGGACAATGGGGGTGTGAAGAGGGTGAGCGTGGGGACGACGGGGACGGGACCGAGGGGCGGGGTGTCCGCGGGGGCGAACCTCGGGGTGCTGCGCAGCCACAACACCGCGCTGGTGCTGGGGCTGCTGCGGGACGCCGGGGCCGAGGGCATCAGCCGGCTGGAACTCGCCGAGCGCACCGGGCTGACCCCGCAGGCCGTCAGCAAGATCACCGCGAGGCTGCGGGAGCAGGGGCTGGCCGCGGAGGCCGGCCGCCGGGCGTCGACCGGGGGCAAGCCGCGGACCGTGCTGCGGCTGGTGCCGGAGGCGGGGCACGCGGTCGGGGTGCACCTGGACCGCGACGCACTGCGGGTGGTGCTCGTGGATCTGGACGGGGCCGTGGTGGCGGAGCTGTGCGGGGAACTGGATCTCGGGGCGGGCGCGGAGGCCGTGCTGGGGGCGGTGTGCGCGGGGGTGCGGGAGGTGGCCGGGGGGCTGGGGGCCGCTGCCCTGGACGCGGGCGGACCCGCCCGGGCGGTCTCGTTGCTGGGGGTGGGGGTGGCGCTGCCGGGGCCCCTGGACCATGCGCGCGGGGTGCTGCACCGGGTCACCGGGTTCCCTGAGTGGGACGGCTTCCCGCTGCGGGACGCGCTCGCGGAACGGCTCGGGCTGCCGGTGGTGGTGGACAAGGACACCAACGCGGCGGCGCTCGGACTGGCGGTCGGGGACGGGGAGGGCGTCGCCGGCGGGTCCTTCGCCTACCTGCACCTCGGTACCGGGCTCGGGGCCGGACTGGTGATCGGCGGGAGCGTGCACCGGGGGGTGCGGACCGGGGCGGGGGAGTTCGGGCACCAGGTGATCCAGCTGGACGGACCGCGGTGCGAGTGCGGGAACCGGGGGTGCGTGGAGGTCCTGTGCCTCGGTGCCGTCGCACGGGGGGAGGTGGCCGAGGCGGCGCGTGTCCTGGGGGTCGCCGCCGGGAACCTGGTGGGCCTGCTGGACATCGACACGGTGCTGCTCGGCGGGCGGACCGTCGCCGGGGCACCCGAGGCGTACGTACGCGGCGTGAGCGAGGTGCTGGGCGCCCGGGCGCACCGGGAGGGCACAACCGAGGCCCCCGTCCCGGTACGGGTCGCTCCGCGGGGGGAGCGGGTGGTGGCCGAGGGGGCGGCACAGTTGCTGCTGGCGCCGCTGTTCGGCCGGGCCGCGTGACGGGTCTGCCGAGCCCGCTCCGGTAGCCGGGCGGGGAGTCTTCCGTGCCGGCGGCACCGCAGTGCCCCGAGAGGGACGCGGGCGACCTTCGAGGCCGGCGGCACCGCAGTACGCCCAGGGGCGCGGGAAACTGCGCAACCGGCCACCGCGGGCCCGCACGGTGGCGGCGGCCGGTACCGCCGCGGCGCCGTCGGCCACGACCGCACCGCTCCGCTGATCGAGCGGACTCCGGCCCCACCCCCGGCGCGGCGCCGCCCGCCCCCCGCCCCGCCCGGCATGCTCATGTGTTCATGCGACTATGCACGTCCCCGTCCCCGTCCCCGTCCCCGTCCCCGTCCCTCCGCCTCGCCGCAGCCGTCGCCACCGCAGCCGTCGTCCCCGTCGTCGCCCCCCTGTCGCCGGACTCCGCCCACGCCGACACGACGACGCCCCCGTCCTGCGCCGCCGCCGACACGCGGACCTTCCCGCTGGCCACCCGCATCCGCGGCGGCCCCCGCTCCTACGAGGCCGGCGGCGGGTACGGCACCTGGTACATCGACCTGACCAACACCACCCGTGAGACCTGCGCCGGCATCCACCCGGTCGTGGTCCTCGTCGACGACGAGCGCTCCCTGCGACCGGACCAGCCCCAGCTGGACTTCTACGACGGCTCCACGCCCCGGCCGGTGGCCTTCGAGACCACCGACGAGCAGGAACTGGTCGGGGTGCTGGACGGCAGCGGGTTCGCCGGGTTCACCGTGCCGCCGGGCAAGACCGTCAGCGTCCGGGTCCGGCTGGCGCTCCCCTCCGACGCCGTGGCCGACCAGGTCACCGCCAACGCGGCCGTCGTACAGCGGAGGGGCCAGGACGGGGACTGGGTCGGCGAGTCCAACGCGTACCGCTTCGGTATCGGCCGGGAAGGCGAGCAGGACACCCCGGAGACCAAGGAGGTGCAGCAGACCGAGGAGGCGCAGGAGGCCGAGGCCGCGCAGGAAGCCGAGGCCGCGCAGGAGACGCGGGGGGTGCGGGAGACGCAGGGCGTGCCGGAGTCCGGTACCGCGCAGCAGACCGGGGACGTGCCGACCGCCCCGTCCGGCACCGCGTCGCCCACCGCCTCCGGCACCGACGCCCCGGACGACTCCTCGCCCGCGCTCGCCCAGCAGGCCGAGGACGCCGGCGAGCGGGCGCACGAGCTGGCCCGCACCGGCCCGGACCTCACCCACGGCCTCCTCGCGGCCCTGGCCCTCCTCGGCGTGGGCGCCGGCGCCTACCTCCTGCTCCGCACCCGCGGCTGACCCGGCCCCGCAGCGGCTCCGTCCCCACGCGGCCGGGACATCGCCGAGCGGCCCGACGCGACCCGCGAGACCGTGCGGGAGAGCCGGTACCGGAGAGGCGCGGGCGGCGTCGAGGGACAGGCGCCGCAGGGCCCGGCCGTCGTCCCCCGCAGGTCAGGCGAGGGCGCGCGCCGGGAGGGGCGGACGGCAGGCCGTACGGGCGTCACCCCCGACCGATCCCCGCGCCCGAGGCACTCACCGCCGGGTTCCGGATCACCCCGGGCGAGCCCGTGCGGCACCCGAAGCCGATGCCGCCCACCGCCGACGAGCGGGGCCGCCCACAGCGCGCGTACGCCGTCCGTCGCGAGGTGCCCGCGCCGGACTCGGCCTTCTCTGCTGCTCACCGTAGACGGGCGGGGCCGCCCGGAGCGCGCGTACGCGGCCCGTCGGGAGGTGCCCGCGCCGGACTCGGCCTTCTCTGCTGCTCACCGCCGACGAGCGGGACCGCCCGGAGCGCGCGTACGCGGCCCGTCGGGAGGTGCCCGCGCCGGACTCGGCCTTCTCTGCTGCTCACCGTAGACGGGCGGGACCGCCCGCAGCGCGCATACGCCGCCCGTCGCGTGGGTATCCGGGCCGGACCCGGCGCTCTGCGCAGCCCACCCGCTCGACCCCGTCGCCGTGCCCGGCCGCCGGTCCTGCCCGTCGGGGAGCGTGTGATCGACGGGGTCAGGATCGCGCCCTCCTGACTAGGCTGGGGGCGTCGGTACGCCGTGGTTCCGGCGCCCCCGCTTTCCGACCGTACGTACGCCAGGAGACGCACAGCATGGCAGACCGCAAGCCCATAGAGTCATGGCTCACCGACATGGACGGCGTCCTGATCCACGAGGGTGTCCCGATCCCCGGCGCCGAAGCCTTCCTGAAGGCGCTGCGCGAGTCCGGCCGGCCCTTCCTGGTGCTCACCAACAACTCCATCTACACCGCCCGTGACCTGCACGCCCGGCTGCGCCGGATGGGTCTGGACGTGCCGGTGGAGAACATCTGGACCTCGGCCCTGGCCACCGCCCAGTTCCTGGACGACCAGCGGCCCGGCGGCACCGCCTACGTCATCGGCGAGGCCGGCCTGACCACCGCCCTGCACGACATCGGCTACATCCTCACCGACCACGACCCCGACTTCGTGATCCTCGGCGAGACCCGCACGTACTCCTTCGAGGCCCTGACCAAGGCCGTCCGGCTCATCAACAACGGCGCCCGGTTCATCGCCACCAACCCCGACAACGTCGGCCCGTCCACCGAGGGTGACCTGCCCGCCACCGGCTCGGTGGCCGCCCTGATCACCGCGGCGACCGGCAAGAAGCCGTACTTCGTCGGCAAGCCGAACCCGCTGATGATGCGGGCCGGGCTGAACGCGATCGGCGCCCACTCCGAGACCTCCGCGATGATCGGCGACCGCATGGACACCGACGTGCTCGCGGGCCTGGAGGCCGGGATGCGTACGTTCCTGGTGCTGAGCGGGGTGACCCAGCCGGACGACGTCGACCGCTACCCCTTCCGCCCGTCCCGGGTGGTCGACTCCATCGCGGACCTGGTCGACCTGGTCTGAGCCGGCCCCGGTGACCCTGCCGGGCCGGCCCGGCCGAAACCAGGCGTCACCCGTTCGGAGCAACAGGGCGCCTCCCGAGGATGCGGGGGCGCCCGGTCCGGGGGAGTCTCCAGGTACTGGAGGTTCACGATGGGCTCACTACGCCTCACACTCTGTACCGGACTCCTCGTCGCGGCCGCGTCCGCCGCGGTCGTCCCGGTGGCCCACGCGGCGGACGGCGGCTCGGTCGGCGTGACCCCCGCCGTCCCGGCGCCGGGTGACGACATCACCCTGCGGGTCAGCGGCTGCACCGGCGAGCAGGGCACCGCCGCCTCGTCCGCCTTCGTCGCCGACGCCCGGCTGACCGAAGCCCAGGGCAGCCTGACCGGCGAGACCCGGGTCCGCTCCGCCCTGACCCCCGGCGCCTACACCGTGAAGGTCAGCTGCGCCGGCAACGTGCGCACCGGCACGATCACGGTCACGGAGGCGGGCGGCACCGGCCGCGCGGAAGAGTCCGTCGAGCCCCGCGCCGGCAGCGCCTCGCCCGTCGCGCCGGTCCCCGCGGGCGGCGGCGGCACCGCGCACTTCGCCACGGTGGCCACCAGCGGCTCCGGCCCCGACACCCTGCAGGCGGTGACCGGCCTCGCGCTCGCCGGGATCGCCGCGGTCGCCGTCGGGCTGCGCGCCCGCCGGAGCCGCGATCCCCGCTGAGCCCCGCCATGTCTGAGGACGACGGGCGCACCACCGGCACCGGGCGGCTCGTCACCGGCCTGGCCTGGGCCCTGCTGCTGTTCGGGCTGTGGCTGTGGGGACGCGGGGTGACGGATGCGGACGCGGGCGGGCCGGCCGCCGGCGACGTCCTCGCCATCGGCCGGGACGCCGACCCCGCCCGGCTGCCGCGCCCGGCGCAACCCCTGGCCGGTGCGGTGCCCCAGCGCGTCGACATCCCCCGGCTGGGTATCCAGGCCCCGGTGGTGGCCCGCGGCCTGGACGCCCACGGCGCGGTGGACCCGCCGCCGTACGACCAGGCGGGCGTCGTCGGCTGGTACGGCGCCGGTCCCGAACCCGGCGCGGCCGGCGCGGCCCTGCTGGTGGGCCACGTCGACACCGCGACCCGGCCCGCCGTCTTCTACCGGCTCAGCACCCTCGAGCCCGGCGGGACGGTCCGGGTCTTCCGCGCGGACGGCAAGGTCGCCGAGTTCACCGTCGACGACATCCGCGTCCTGTCCCGCGACACCTTCGACGCCCACCAGGCCTACGGCCCCCGGGTCCCCGGCCGCGCCGAACTCCGCCTGATCACCTGCGGCGGCACCTTCGACCGCGCCACCGGCAGCTACACGGCGAACGTGGTCGTCTCGGCGTACCTCACCCGCACGACGGGCTGAACCCCCACCGGGCCCACCCCCGGCCGGTCAGCCCTGGGCCGCCGCCACCGGGGACAGGCGGCTGCGCAGGTTGCCGAAGTGGTCGCGTATGGCCCGTTCCGCGCGCAGGGAGTCACCGGAGCGCACCGCGTCCAGGATCTCCCGGTGCTGGCGGCAGGTGACCCGCGGATCCTGTGGCACCTCCACGAGGTCCTGCTGCACCCGGTGGAAGGCGTCCCAGAAGGCCTCCAGCACCTCGCCGAGCAGCACGTTGTCCAGCCCCCGGTAGAGCGTGGCGTGAAAGGCGCGGTCGGTCTCGGCCAGTCCGGTGCCCTCGGCGGCCTCCCGCTCCATGCGCTCCACGAGCGCCTCCAGCGCCACGAGGTCCGCCTCCGACAGCCGCCCGGCCAGCCGTGACACCAGCCCGGTCTCGACGGCCTCGCGCAGCTCCAGCAGCTGGAGCAGGGAGTCCTCGCCGCGGTAGTGGCCGGCGACGGTCCGGAAGGCCAGCCCCTCGATCATCGGCGCGAACGACATCGAGCCGACGTACGTACCGAACCCGTGCCGGATCTCCACGATGCCCATCGCCTGGAGCGCCTTCAACGCCTCCCGCACCGAGTTCCGGCTCGCCCCGAGGAGCCGCATCAGCTCCGGCTCGGTGGGCAGCGGGGCGCCCGAGGGCAGCCGCTGGTCCACGATCAGCTTCTTGATCCGCTCCTGAAGGTCCCGGGCTGCCATGGCGAGAGGGTATCCGGCCATTCGGGCGGAGGGCATACGAAAGGCCCCCCGCTTCCGCGAGGGGCCTTCCGGTCGGTGCGCCGCCAGGGACTCGAACCCCGGACCCGCTGATTAAGAGTCAGCTGCTCTAACCAACTGAGCTAGCGGCGCCTGCTGACACGGAAAACTCTACCCGACCCCCAGGGGTGCTCCTGACCACCGGGAGGGGGCGGAGCGGCCACCCGGGGGGTCGTGTACATCATTCGGACCGTCAAAATGCGCGTTCCGTACCCAGTTGGGAAACTGATCAACGTGCACACTCGCGGACAAACCACCCCCGAATGTGAGGCAGATCGCATGGCCGCTCCCGTGTTCGAGGACATCGACCCGGCGAGCGGCTGCGACTGTCGCGGCTGCGCCCACGAGCGTCCGGCCCTCCGTCCCCTGTCCGGCCGTAGCCGTCCGGCGGCCCGTGGAGTGGTGGTCGTGGCCGCCGCGTCCGCCGTCCTCGGCACGGTCCCGCAGGCCGCCGCCCTCACCCCCGACCACTCCCCGCACCGCCAGGCCCTGCCCGGCGACGGCGAACCCGACACCCCCCAGGGCGCCAAGGCCCCGCTGCACGGCCCGGCGGGCAAGCCCGGGGGGTCCCCGACCGCCCCGCTCCCCGCCACCACCCGGACGGCGATCATCAACCGCGCCAAGGTCTGGGTCGCCGCGCAGGTGCCGTACAGCATGTACGCCTTCTGGTCCGACGGTTACCGGCAGGACTGCTCCGGCTATGTCTCCATGGCCTGGGGGCTGCCGAACAACGAGTGGACCGGCAGCCTCGGCGAGTTCGGCGTGAAGATCACCAAGGAGGAGCTGCAACCCGGCGACATCCTGCTGTACCACAACCCCGACAACCCCGAGAAAGGCTCCCACGTCGTGATCTTCGGCGGCTGGACGGACTACACGCACACCTACTACACGGTCTACGAGCAGACGCCCCCGCACACCCGCCGCCAGACCACGCCCTACCCCTACTGGAGCAACGCCACCAAGTACGTCCCCTACCGCTACAAGGGCCTGACCAAGGCCGCGGCCGCCACCGGGCCGGCGCCCGGCGGGAAGGCGGTGGTGGCCTACCCGGGCGCGGCCTACTTCGGCCCAGGCGCCCGCAACAAGTACGTCACCCTGCTCGGCCAGATGCTGATCGCCAGGGGCGCGCGCTCCTCCTACGCCCAGGGGCCCGGACCGGTCTGGGGCGAGGCCGACCGGCGCGCCACCCAGGCCTTCCAGCGGGCCCAGGGCTGGACGGGCGCCGACGCCGACGGCATCCCCGGCCGGCGCACCTGGGAACTGCTGGCCACGGGCCAGGGCAAGGACGTCACGGCCGCCGGACCCGCCTCGCACGGGGTCCCCGGCTATCCCGGCCGGCAGTACTTCCGGCCGGGCCAGAGCAACGACCACATCACCCGGCTCGGCGCCCAGCTGGTGAAGAAAGGATTCGGCCGGTTCTACGGCCTCGGCCCCGGCCCGCACTGGGGCGAGGCGGACCGGCGGGCCGTCGAGGCCTTCCAGCGCGCCCAGGGCTGGCGCGGCGGCGCGGCGGACGGCTACCCCGGACCGGAGACCTGGCGCCGCCTGTTCGCCTGACCGGGCCCCCACCCCACCCCTTTTCCCGTTCATGACGCGTCTGGCGCGGAGGCTGGAGCACGCATGAGTACGACCGCATCCCACACGCCGCCCGGATCCGAGGGGCAGTCGGACGGCGTGGCCGCCGGCCCCGGCACCCGGCCGGCCCGCCTGATCCAGAACGAGGCGACCACCGAGATCCCCGTCCACCTGCTCTTCCGGGACGACCCCGACCCGGTGAAGGTGCCGCTCCGGCCGGCCGTGGTGGCCCGCCGGCAGGGCACCGGCGAACAGCCGCGCCAACGGCGCCCGGTGCCGGTGCGCAGGCGCCCGCTGCCGGAGACCGACCCGGAGCTGGCGGAACGCCCGGCACGGGTGCTGCCCGGCGCGGCCGGGGTGCTCGCCGGGGCCTGCGGGGTCACCGGCTGCCTGGCCACCACCTGGTGGGCGGGACTGCTGCCGCCGCTGGCCACCGAGGCGCTGCGGCTGCCGGCGTCCACGGGCGCCGGTCTCGGTCCCGCGCACTGGGCCGCGTACGCCGGGGCCGGGATGCTCGGGGCGTTCGGTTTCGGCGGGCTGGCCCGGGGACGGGCCGGACGGGCGTGGGTGCTGGGCCTGTTCGGGCGGTACCGGGGGACGGTCCGGCGCACCGGGCTGCTGTGGGTGAACCCGCTGGTGCTGCGCCGCCGGGTGGACGTGCGGCTGCGGCACTGGCGCAGCGAGGCGATGCCGGCGACGGACCCCGACGGGGTGGCGCTGCGCGTGGTGGTGCTGGTGGTGTGGCGGGTGCGGGACACCGCGCGGGCCCTGCTCGGCATCGACGACCACGAGACCTATCTGCGCGAGTGCGTGGAGGCGGCGCTGGCCCGGGTGCCGGTGGAGCCGGCGGGCGGGACGCGGGGCGGGACGACGGCGGCCGGGGACGCGCTGACCCGGCTGGTGGCGACGGAGACCGCGCCGGTCGGCGTGGAGGTGTTCTCGGTGCAGCCGGTCCGGGTGGACTACGCCCCCGAGGTGGCCGCCGGGATGCACCGGCGCCGGATCGCGGCGCTGGACGCCCGGCAGCGGGCCAGCATGCTCAGCTCGGTGGTGGACTCGGTGGAGGACACGGTGACCCGGCTGACCATGCGCGGCCTGGTCGAACTGGACGACTACGAGCGCAAGGTGCTGGTCCGTGACCTGACGGTGGCGTTCTGCTCGGGGCGCGGGGAGCCGGTGTAGGAGCGGACGCACAGAGGGTTCGCGATTGGTATGGACATGTTCAACTAGCGGCAATAATCTGAGACTTGGTCTAGACCTAACCTGCACGGCTCACCGAACTCCCCACGTTCCCCAGGAGCGGCAGCATGCGCACCAAGACCAAGTTGTCCGCGGTCGTGCTGGGCGCGGTCACCGCGGGAGCCTTCGCGCTCTCCACCGGCGGCGCCAGCGGGCACGGCTACACCGACCTCCCCATCAGCAGGCAGAAGCTCTGTCAGAACGGCACCGTCGCCAACTGCGGCCAGATCCAGTGGGAGCCGCAGAGCGTCGAGGGTCCCAAGGGCTTCCCGGCCGCGGGGCCCGCCGACGGGCAGCTCTGCAACGCGGGCCTGGGCCAGTTCGCCCCGCTCAGCTCGCCGAGGACGCCGTCCGGCGCGGCCTGGCCCACCACCAGGGTGACGGGCGGCCAGTCGTACACGTTCCGCTGGCAGTTCACCGCCATGCACGCCACGACGGACTTCAAGTACTACATCACCAAGCCGGGCTGGAACCAGAACCACAACCTCGCCCGCTCGGACCTCAACCTCACCCCGTTCCTGACGGTGCCCTACAACGGCCAGCGCCCGCCGGCCACCCTCAGCCACAGCGGCACCCTGCCGAGCGGACTGAGCGGGCACCACGTCATCCTCGCGGTGTGGACGATCGCCGACACGGGCAACGCGTTCTACGCCTGCTCGGACGTCACCTTCTGATCCGCGTTCCGGTACGGGACGGAAACTGAGGTTCCCTTGAGGGCCGGCGCCCCACGCGCCGGGTAGGTTCCCGCCACACCGCTCGACCGGGAGCGGCGGACCTTCCTCGGGGGAACCTCATGTTCGAGTCGCTCTTCTACGCCGTCCCCGCCCTCATGCTCGCGGGCATCGCCTTCGCCGCGTACCTGCTGGTCCGCCGTGCCCGGCGGATCAGCAGGACGTGGGCGCACGGCCTCACCGCCGAGGCGCGCTGCCTGCGGATGTTCACGACCACCAGCGGAGGCGGCGGGGACACCTCCGTGCACACGACGGTGCACCACGTCTACGAGTTCACCACCCGCGAGGGCCGCACGGTGCGCTTCGAGGAGGAGAACGGTCCCGCCACCGTCCTGGAGGGCGACTTCGTGACCGTGCGCTACCTGCCGGAGCTTCCCCAGCGCGCCACCGCGCTGCCCCCGGCGCGCGGCAGGCTCGCCGCCGGCACCGGCGCCGGTCTGGTCCTCCTCGGCGTGGCCGGCGCCTTCTGCATCGGCTTCATGGCCGTGGCCCACATGATGTTCTCCGAGCCCGGCGGCATGATGCCGTAGCCCTCCAGGGCCACCCCGGCGCCGGCGGCCGATGCCGGTGACGAACAAGATCGAACGGGCCCGGCTGCGGCGGGAGGGCTGTGCGTGCGCCGACCCGGTGTGGTGGCGGCCGCCGGGGGAGGAGGCGTACCGGGACGCTGACCACCGAGGACGCCGAAGGCCCCTCGCTTCCGCGAGGGGCCTTCGATCACGTGCGCCGCCAGGGACTCGAACCCCGGACCCGCTGATTAAGAGTCAGCTGCTCTAACCAACTGAGCTAGCGGCGCATGACTCCCGCCTGCCTCGGTTTTTCCTCCGCGGCCGGCGACGAAGAAAATACTACCTGGTCCCGAGGGGTGCTCGTGACCACGGCCGGAGCTAGAGCGTCAGCGACAGCACCACCGGAGCCGCGCTCCGGTTCAGGGTCTCCGCCGCCTGCTTCAGCCGGTGCGCGTGCTCCACCGGGAGCGACACGGCCAGGCAGCCCACCGAGGACCCCGCGGTGAGCGGCACCGCCGCGCAGACCGTGCCGACCGCGTACTCCTGGAGGTCCAGGACCGGCACCGTCGGCGGCTGCGACTCCAGCCGGGACAGCAGCAGCTTGTCGCTGGTGATCGTCCGCGAGGTCAGACGGGCCATCTTGTGCCGGGAGAGGTGGTCGCGGCGGGCGTTGTGGTCCAGCTGGGTCAGCAGGCTCTTGCCGACGGCGGTGGCGTGGGCGGAGAAGCGGAAGTCCACCCACTCGTTGACCGCCGGGGTGGCCGGCCCGGCGGCGTACTGGGTGACGCGGACCTCGCCGTCGAGGTACCGGCTGAGGTAGACCGCCGCGCCGACCGAGTCGCGCAGCCGGTCCAGGGTCTGCTGGAGCTTGTCGCGCAGGGCCCGCTCCCGGTCGTGCGCCGAGGTGAGCCGGCGCAGGGTGTCGCCGGTGACGTACGCGCCGTCGGTGATCTGCTCGACGTAGCCCTCGCGGCGCAGCATCCGCAGCAGGGCGGTGAGCCGCTCGGCGCCGAGGCCGGTGCGGCGGGCCAGCTGGGTGTCGGTGACGCCGGCGGAGTGCCGGGCCACGGTCTCCAGCACGCGCAGCGCGTCCTGGGCGGAGTGGTACGGGGCGGTCGGCTCGATCCTCATGTCGGTCCCCTCGGCCACGATCCGGGTCGGCGGATCGTCTCCACGATAGCCGCGAAAGGACCGCGGACGAGAGGGGGTTGGCGAGATTGTCCGGGCGCGCCCGGGCCCCCAACTGGGGTGGTGATCCTCTGGCATATGCCAGAGTCATGCCCCAGTGAGTGGACCTCGGCTCTTCCCGCCCGGACCCCGCGCCCTCACAGGACCGCGCTGATGAATTCCCGGGTGCGTCGCTGCTCCGGGTCGCCGAAGATCTGCTCCGGCGGCCCGGCCTCGATGACCCGGCCCCCGTCGAACATCAGGACCTGGTCGGAGATGTCCCGGGCGAAGCCCATCTCGTGCGTCACGCACAGCATCGTGATGTCGGTGCTGCGGGCGATGTCGCGGAGCAGGTCGAGCACGCCCGCGACCAGCTCCGGGTCGAGCGCGGAGGTCACCTCGTCCAGCAGCAGCACCCGCGGCCGCATCGCCAGCGCCCGGGCGATCGCCACCCGCTGCTGCTGTCCGCCGGACAGCCGGGTCGGCTTCGCGTCGCACTTGTCGGCCAGGCCCACCAGGTCCAGCAGCTCCCGGGCCCGCGCCTCGGCCTCGTCCTTCGACAGGCCGAGCACCCGCACCGGCGCCTCGGTGAGATTGCGCAGCACCGACATGTTCGGGAACAGGTTGAACTGCTGGAACACCATCCCGATCTTCTTGCGGACCTCCCGCACCTGCTTCTCCGGCGCCGGGAACAGCCGCCGGCCGTCCACGGTGATCGTGCCCTCGTCCGGCTTCGCGAGGGTCATCAGGAGTCTGAGGATCGTGGTCTTGCCGGACCCGGAGGGACCGATCAGGGTGACGTGCCGGCCCGCGTCCACGGACAGGTCCAGGCCGTCGAGGACGGTGTTGTCCCCGAACCGCTTGGTCACGCCCTCCAGGCGGATCAGCTCGGTCGGCTGGGTGCCGGTCACGGCCGGCTGCTTGCTGGTCTCAACGGACAAGGCGTCGCTCCAGGGTGCGCAGACAAAGGGAGGCCAGGTACGAGACGACGACGAAGGCGACCCCGATCACCGTCAGTGGCTCGGTGAACTGGAAGTGCTGCTGGGAGACGAGCCGCGCCCGGCCCAGCATCTCCAGCACGCCGATGGTCATCAGCATCGGCGTGTCCTTCAGCATCGCGATGACGTAGTTGCCGAGCGGCGGCACCACCCGGCGGACCGCCTGCGGCAGGATCACCGCCGTCCAGGTGCGCCGCACCGGCAGGCTGAGCGCCGTCGCGGCCTCCCACTGGCCCGGCGGCACCGCCTCGATACCGGCCCGGTAGACCTGCATCGTGTACGTCGAGTAGTGCAGCCCGAGCCCGAGGACCCCGGTGATCAGCGGAGACAGGGTCACGCCCGCCTCCGGCAGCACGTAGAACAGGAAGAACAGCTGCACCAGCAGCGGGGTGTCCCGCACGAACTCGGTGAAGACCCCCACCGGCCAGCGCACCCACCGGGTCGGCGTGCGCAGCAGCAGGGTCCACACCAGGCCCAGCGCGAACGAGATCAGCGACCCCAGGGCCAGCGCCTCCAGGGTGACGACCAGGCCCTTCCAGAAGTACGGCAGGAAGTCGGACACGGCTCCCCAGTCCCAGTTCACCGGGCCACCTCCGCCTTCAGCCGGCGCTCCAGCACCCGCATGCCGCGGGTCAGCAGGAACGCGATCACGAAATAGATCAGCAGCAGGTACGCGTAGATCTGGCCGCTCTGCTGGAGCGCGAGGCGCACCAGGTTGCCGCTGAACGCCAGGTCGCCCATGCCCGTGATGGACACCAGCGCGGTGCCCTTGAGCAGCTCGACCAGCAGGTTGGAGAAGGACGGGATCATCTCCGGCACCGCCTGCGGCAGCAGGACCAGCCGCAGCCGCTGCCAGGGCGAGAAGCCGAGCGCGATCCCGCCCTCCCGCTGGGCCGGGTCCACCGCGGCCAGCGCGCCGCGCACGATCTCCGAGCCGTACGCGCCGTAGGTCAGGCCCAGCGCGAGCGTGCCGGCCCACATCGGCACCAGCTGCCAGCCGAAGGCGACCGGCAGCACGAAGAACACCCAGAAGATCATCACCAGCGCCGAGATGCCGCGGAACACCTCGGTGTAGAGGCCCGCGAAGAAGCGGACGAGCCGCGAGCGGTGGGTGCGCGCGGCACCGACGACGAAGGAGACCACGAGGGTGAGCAGCGCGCTGTACACCAGCAACTGCACCGTGGTGCCCAAGCCTTGGAGGACGAGTCCCCAGAGTCCCGCAGTCATCAGCCGCACAACTCCTTCGCGGTCAGGGTCGTCATCTCGGCCTTGGTGAAACCGAAGGGCCGGACGATCCGGTACAGCTCCCCGCTGCGGCGCAGCTTGTGCAGCTCGGCGTTGAAGGCGTCCCGCAGCCGGGTCTCGGCCGGCCGGAACGCGAACGCCCCGCCGTCCGCCTTCGGCTTGCCGTCGACGAGCGCGACGAACGGCTCGGTCGACTCGGCCCCGGCGGAGCCCCGGGCGACGAGCCGGGCGGTGACGGCCGTGGCCGCGAACAGGTCCACCCGCCCGGACTCCACCGCGTTCAGCCCGGCGACCTGGTCCGGGACGATCACGAGGTCGTTCTCCTTGTACCCCGCCTCCACGGCGTGCTGGATCTGCGCGTACCCGGTCCCGGTGGCCACCTTGGCGTGCCTGCGCAGCGCGTCCGCGTAGGTGCGCAGGCCCAGCGGGTTGCCCTTGCGGACGATGAAGGCGTCCGGCATCCGGTAGTCCGGATCGGCGAAGATCACCTGTTCGCAGCGGTCCGGAGTGACGTACATCCCCGCGGCCACCACGTCGAACTGCTGCGACTTCAGCCCCGGGATCAGCGAGCCGAACTCGGTCGGCACCGGCTGCACCCGGTCCACGCCGAGCCGCTTGAAGACCGCCCGCGCCAGCTCGGGCGCCTCCCCGGTGAGCTTCCCGTTCCTGTCGATGTACCCGAAGGGGATCTCCCCGGCGATCCCGAGCCGTACGACACCCAGCGCGCGCAGCCGCTCCAGCAGATCGCCGCCGCCCTTGCCGGACGCCGACGCCACCCGGGTGCAGCCCGCCGCGCCCAGCGCGCCGAACGCGGCGAGACCCGCCAGCACCGAGCGCCGGGTGTGTCTGTGTTCCGGCCGGATCGTGTGTACGTCGTTGCCAAGTGGTCGAGCCATGGCGGCGCGGCTACCCAAGCGCATTCGGGCTATGCACCCTGTTTTTCCCGGCCGAACGATGCGTCACCGTCCCGCCGACCCGGCGCAACACGCACCGCACGGCACGCCCGTTGACCGACCGCGCGCCCCTGACCTGCGCGGCCGTGGGAAAGGCGCTGCCGCTCACCGGCGAGGGCGGCCACGCCGGGTCCGCGCGCAACGAGATCTGTGCCCTCTTCCCGCCCTTCGCCTCCACGGAACCCCCACCGGAGCACCCGACGGTCACCCCGATCGGCCCAGGCGTGCGACGACCCGTGGCGCAGCGGGGCGGCGGGGGAGACCCTCAGCTCCCGGCGTGCCCGACGGTCCCGGACAGGGGAAGACCGGCCTCGTACAACGCGTGCGCGGCCCGCAGCACCAGATCGTCCCGGTGCCGCGCGGCGACGATCTGCATCCCCACCGGCAGACCCGCCCCGTCCCGCCCCACCGGCACGCTCGCCGCGGGCTGCTGGGTCAGGTTGAACGGATAGGTGAACGGGGTCCACCCCGTCCAGCGCCGGAACACCGACCCCTTCGGCACCTCCGGCCCCGCCTCGAACGCGGTCAGCGGCAGTGTCGGTGTCACCAGCAGGTCGTAGCGCTCGTGGAAGCGTCCCATCCGCCGCCCGAGGCTCATCCGGACGTCCACCGCGGCCAGGTACTCCAGCGCGCTCATCCGGGCGCCCTGCGCGCAGATCTCCCGCAGCCCGGGGTCCAGCAGCTGCCGGCGGCGCGGTGAGAAGTTCTGCGTCAGCCGGGCCGCGCCGGTGAACCACAGGGTGTGGAAGGCGTCCACCGGATCACTGAAGTCGGGGTCGGTCTCCTCGACGTACGCCCCCAGCCCGGCCAGGCAGGCCACCGCCCGCCGCACCGCGGCGGCGACCGCCGGCTGGACCGCGACCTGCCCGCCCAGCGTCGGCGAGTACGCCACCCGCAGCCCCCGCACGCCCCCCTGCAGCGCCTGTCGGAAGGAGCCCGGCGCGGGCGGCAGCGCCGACCAGTCGCGCGGGTCGGGCGTGCCGATCACATCGAGCAGCAGGGCCGCGTCGGCCGCGTCCCGGGTCATCGGCCCGGTGTGCGACAGCGTCCCGAAGGCGCTCGCCGGATACAGCGGCACCCTGCCGTACGTCGGCTTCAGCCCGAAGATCCCGCAGAACGCGGCCGGGATGCGGATGCTGCCGCCGCCGTCCGTGCCCAGCGACAGCGGGCCCGCGCCGAGCGCCACGGCCGCCGCGCTGCCGCCGCTGGAGCCGCCGGCGGTGCGCGTGGTGTCGTGGGGATTGCGGGTGATCCCGGTCAGCGGGGAGTCGGTGACGCCCTTCCAGCCGTACTCGGGCGTGGTCGTCTTGCCGAGGAACACCGCGCCGTGCTCGCGCAGCCGGGCCACCGGCGGCGCGTCCTCGTCCCAGCTCCCCTGCTCGCCGACGGTCCTCGAGCCGCGCAGGGTGGGATGGCCGCGCAGCAGCAGGACGTCCTTGACCGTCACCGGCACCCCGTCGACCAGCCCGGCCGGCTCCCCGCGCCGCCAGCGGGCCTCCGACTCCCGGGCCCGGGCGCGCGCGTCCTCCTCGGTGAGCCGTACGAACGCGTTCACCTCCGGCCCCCCGGCCCGCGCCCGCTCCAGCGCCTCCTCGGTGACCTCCACCGGGCTGAACTCGCCCTTGCGGTAACCGTCCAGGAGCCGGCCGGCGGTCAGGTCGGTGAGCTGCATGCACCCTCCAGGGGTCGGTGACAGGCGTTCAGTGGCCGGGCACGTAACCACGCGTCTTGTCGACCACGTTCGGCAGCGACCTGCCCGCCGCCCACCGCTCGTACGATTCCACGAACTGCGCGCCGAGTTCGTCCCGCCAGCCGATCGTGTCGCCGCTCATGTGCGGGGACACGATCAGCCCCGGCAGCTCCCACAGCGGGCTGTCCCCGGGCAGCGGTTCGGTGGCGAACACGTCCAGCGCCGCGCCCGCGATCCAGCGCCGGGACAGCGCCAGCGCGAGGGCCTCCTCGTCGACCAGGGCACCCCGGCCGACGTTCACGAAGAACGCCGAGGGCTGCATCACGCCGAACCGGCGGGCGTCGAACATGCGGTACGTCTGCTCGGTCAGCGGGGCCGCCACGATCACCCAGTCCGCGCGGGAGACCAGCCGGTCCAGGTCGTCCGGTCCGTGGACGCCGGTCCGCGGCACCCGGCCGACCAGCGCCGTCGTCACGCCCAGCGCCTTCAGCGTGCGGGCGATCGCCCGGCCGATCGGGCCCGAGCCGACCACGCACGCGCGCGTGCCCGCCACCCGCCGGGTCTCCCGGTGCCGCCAGGTCCGCTCCCGCTGGTACTCCAGCGTGCGCGGCAGGTCCTTGGCGACCGCCAGCACCAGGGCCGCCACGTACTCGGCGATCGGCTGGTCGAAGATCCCGCGCGCGTTGGTCACCACCGTGTCCGACGCGGCCAGCTCCGGGCACATCAGATGGTCCACGCCCGCGCTCGCCGTGTGCACCCAGCGCGGCCGCGGCCCGTCCCCGGGCCACGCCTCGCGCACCGCGGGCGAGGTGAAGTCCCACACCAGCAGCACGTCCGCGGTGGGCAGCCGCTCGGCCAGGTGCGCCGCGTCCGTGTGCACGATCCGGGCGCGCCCGGTGAGGCGGCCGAGCCGGGGCGGCGGATCGGCGTCGAGGACCAGCACAGTGGGGACGGTCGGCGTCATGCGGGGCGGCTCCCGGCGTCTGACATGCGCGGATTGACCACGCTCGCACCCGAACCCACCTTCGTCAACACGGGCGTCCCCACGATCCGTTGCCCACTCGTCTCCCAGCGTGAGGCCGGTTCCGGCCATCTCGGCCAACCAGGTCACGAGGTGGGCTGCGCCGCGTCGGCTGGGTACCCGAGCCGTGGGCCCCTGCCGGGCGCCGCTGGACGCGGCTGCCCGCGCACGGCCCGTACTGCCCGAAGAACAGCAGGAAGGCTGGACATGACCGCACTCGGATTCCTCTACCCGGGCCACTCCGCCGAGGACGACTATCCACGCATCGAGCAGCTCCTGGGCAGCGACATCCGGGTGGAGCTGTGCCACACCGACATCGGCGAGGACGCCCACCGGGTGGACGCGCTGCGCGAGGCGGGCTCCGCCGCCCGGCTCGCCGAGGGTGTGGAGGAGCTGCGGCTGGCCGGGGCCGAGACAGTGGTGTGGGCGTGCACCAGCGGCAGCTTCGTGCACGGCTGGGAGGGCGCCCAGGAACAGGTGCGGACCCTGGCCCGGCTGGCCGGGATGCCGGCCTCGTCGACGTCGTTCGCCTTCGTGCACGCGGCCCGGGAGATCGGCGTACGGCGGGTCGCCGTCGGTGCCACCTACCCGGACGAGGTCACCGGCCTGTTCGCGGACTTCCTGCGGGCCGGTGGCCTGGAGGTGACCGCGGTGCGCTCCTCGGGCATCGGCACCGCGGCGGAGGTCGGCACCTGGGGGGAGGAGGACGTGCTCACGCTGGCCCGCGCGGCCGACGCCGCCGACGCGCAGGCCGTGCTGCTGCCGGACACCGCCCTGCACACCGTCGCGCACCTCGGCCTGCTGGAGAAGGCCCTGTCCAAGCCGGTGCTCACCGCCAACCAGGTCACGGTGTGGGAGGCCCTGCGGCTCGCCGACCGCCGGGTGAACGCGCCGTCGCTGGGGAGCCTCTTCACCCGGGAGCCGCTGGTGCAGGTGTAGGCCCCGTTCCTCCTGGCCGTGGGTCCCCTTGCGTGGGCGCGGGACAATGGACGGTGGCCCGCCCGGAGGCGGTGCCGGTGAACCGTACGAGGAGGAGACAAGACATGGCGGAGCCCACGCCGCGTCGGAACGAACCGCGGCTACGCCCCGCGCCCCTGCTCTTCGAGCCCGCTGAGGCGGCCGGGGATCCGGAGCACTTCTTCGACCTGGAGTCGATCGAGGACCCGCGGGCGCTGCTGAGCCGGGCGACGGAGCTGACCCAGGCGTTCCGCGCGGCCGCCGACCGGGCGGTGGAGTTCCAGGCCATCGCGGCGGCCCAGCTCGCCGACCCCCGCCGGTTCGACCGGCTGACCCCGGCGGACATCGCCGAGCGGGCGGAGTGGACCGAGGACTACGCGAAGAAGATGGTCGAGTTCGGACGGGACCTGATGCGGGGCGAGCCGGAGGGGCGCACGCCCGCCGATCCGCTGTAACACCCGGACGGCATATGCCAGGCGGGCAAGATACTCCTCCTCGACCGCCCCTGTCCCGCTTTTCGGCAACCCAGAAGAACGACCCGCTCACCGCCTGTACATGTAGTACATGAGCAGCGCACCGAACGTCACCCGTGTCAGCTCCGACGGCGCCGCCTGGCTCGCCTCGGCAGGAACGTACGCGCGCAGCACCCTGGCCCTGTGGGAGGAGCGCCCGGGCGCCCCGGTCGTCCTGCCCTGCGGCACCGTCTTCGACGTGGTGAGCGCCCCGGCGGTCTTCGGGCGCCGCATGCTGGACCGGCTGTGGGACCAGGGCGCGGGCTCGGGCCCGGTCGCGGTGTTCCGGGGCCGGATGCTGCTGTTCGCCGCCCCGGGCACGGCCCAGCGGCTGCCCTCGCTGCTGGACTGGGAGGAGTGGGGGTCGCAGCGGGCCCAGGGGGTGCCCCCGCTGCTGTGCCACGGCGTCGGCGATGCGGTGACCGTACCGCCCCTGACCTGCGAGGACGCCTCCGGCTCCGCCCGCTGGCTGGTCCCCCCGGACGCTCGGCACCCCTGGCTGCCCGGCCCCGAGGTGCTGCTCTGGGCGGCCGTGCGCGCCGCCCGGGCGGCGGTACGGATTTCGATTTTTCCTCCTGCCGACCAGGATGCTAATGTCTACGACGTCAGCAGGCGCCGCTAGCTCAGTTGGTTAGAGCAGCTGACTCTTAATCAGCGGGTCCGGGGTTCGAGTCCCTGGCGGCGCACGCGAAGGAAACGGCGGGTCCGGTTCGAAAGAATCCGGCCCGCCGTTTTCGTATACACCTGCGGCCGCTCGCGGCGCCGGATCCTCAGCCCTCGACCCCCGGTGTGATCTTCACCGTCCACGCCCCCGAGGCCGTCCGGCCCTCCGCCTCCACCTTCACGCCCTCACCCGGCACGGTGAAGCTCTCCCCGAGGAAGACCGGCGCGTCGGCGAGCGGCGGGTAGACCGAGTTCTCCCAGCAGGCGTCGGTGCGCGGGTGGGCGTCCACGACCTGGACCGGTCCGTCGCCGGACTCGGCACCGCCGTGCACCCGGTAGACCAGGATCCCCTGCCGGCAGGACACCCGGTCGTTGCCGGCCGCACCGCGCGCCTCGACGGCCAGGGCGGTGTCCGGGCCGGTGCGCACCACCGCCAGCTTCACGCCGTCACCGAGGCCGAAGGCGGGGGTGCCGCCCGCGCCCGGCACCGTGACGCCCGGCCCGGCCGCGAGGGGCTCCAGGGTGAGCCGGGTCGGGGTGGTGCCGCGCACGCACGCCACCTGGCGCGGTCCCAGCCAGCCCAGCCGCCACTTGTGCCAGCCGAACAGATCCGGCGCCAGTCCGAACTGGCTGCCCATCAGGTCCCAGTCGCCCACGTAGGTGTCCCAGTCGCCCTTGCCGTCCACCGGACGGTGGTACAGGTCGGGCAGGTCGAAGACATGGCCGGTCTCGTGGGCGAGAACCAGCCGGTCCGGCGGATGGTGCTCGAACACCGTGACGACCCGGTGGATGTCGGTGCCGTCCACGTGCAGGGGGGTTTCGAGGTTCACCACCTTCGTGGCGTCCGAGTCGACGCCGGGCGCGTCCGGATCGGCGACCAGGTACACGACCGGATAGCGCGAGAAGTCGACCTCCTTGTCGGCCGCGGCGAACGCGTCCCGCAGGTAGGCGGCCCGGTCCTCGGCGTTCCAGTCCCGCCGCATGGCGTACGACGTCGACGGGCGCGGCATGCGCAGCCAGTGCCGCAACGGGTGCGGGCGCAGGGTGAACCTGCCGTAGGACGCCTGTTCGTAGAAGCGGCTGGTGGCCGGGAAGTGGTCGGCGGTCAGCTGGGCGGGGGTGGTGCGCGGGGTGGCGTCCGGGAAGGAGAGGAAGACCATCACGGCGTCGAGTGCGCCGGTCGGGCGGGTGTACGCGGGGTTCCAGCCGTCCACGCCCTCGGAGTGGTGGGCCTCGGTGCGGTGCAGCGCGCAGGGGGCCGTCGAGAACGGCTCGGCGGCCGACGGACCGGTGAGGATCGAGGTCGCGGCGAGCGCCGACATCGTGGTGAACACGGCGGCGGTGCTGCGCAGCTTGGGCACGGACATGACCTCCGGATGCGGTTCGCGGGACCCGCACCCAGATTGCTGGCATTTACCGCAGTTTGCCCTGTTTGCCTGCACCAGAAGGGTGAGTGCGCCCCCGAAATACACCGGCGCGCCCCGGCGCCCGACACCCCGAAACACTCACGGAACGTCACAACTGGTCGGGGGCCTGTAGAACCCGTCCAGGTGCGGGCAGAAACGATCTGTCAGAACCTGTGGTCGGTCCGGGACACTGGACAGTGGCTGGAAGGGCCGGGGGCCAGCCTCTATGATCGGCACACTTTCCGGCACGGACAGGCACGGACACAGATCGAGTGCACTGCGGGAGCGAGCGGTGAGCGGAACGTCCGAAGGGCCGACGCCCGCGGCAGACCTCGACCGGTCGGCCGTCACAGACAGTCACCACACCACCTACCACCGTGTCTTCGCGACCGCGCCGCTCGCCATGGCGGTCGTGGCCCCCGAGGGCTACGTCATCAGCGCCAACGCCGCCCTCGGCGAGCTGCTCGGCACCGACCCGGACACCCTCCGCGGGCGGGTCGCCGCCGACCTGGTGGACCTGGCCTCCGACGCCCGCAGCTGGCACGCCTACCGCGAGGTGCTGCGCGGCCGGCAGGCCCGCCTGCGCTGCACCCGCCGCCTCAAACGCCCCGAGGGGCACTCGGTGTGGGTGCAGGTCACCGTCGTCCCGCTGACCGGCGGCGAGCCCGGCGTCCTGATGTCGGTCGCCGACATCAGCTCGCGCCGCGAACTCCAGGCCCAGCTAAGACACTTGCAGATGCACGACCCGGTGACCCGGCTGCCCAACCGCACGCTGTTCTTCGAGCGCCTGACCGCCGCGCTGGAGGCGGAGTCGTACGAACAGAGCGGTACCGGCCGGATCGGCCTGTGCTACCTGGACCTCGACGGCTTCAAGGCCGTCAACGACACCCTCGGCCACCGCGTCGGGGACCGCCTCCTGGCGGCCGTGGCCGAACGCCTGACCCGGGTCGCCGACGAGGCCGGGTACGCCCGCGCGGCAACTCCCCTGGTGGCCCGGCTCGGTGGCGACGAGTTCGCGCTGCTGGTGGAGGACTCCACCGGCACCGAACAGCTCGCCGACCTCGCCGAGTCCGCGCTGAAGGCGCTGGAGGAACCCTTCGAACTGGCCGGTCAGCGGCTGTCGTTGACCGCGTCCATCGGCGTCGTCGAGCGGCACGCGGCCGGTACGACGGCAACGGGCCTGATGCAGGCGGCCGATACGACGCTGTACTGGGCGAAGGCCGACGGCAAGGGCCGCTGGACCCTGTTCGACCCCGAGCGCAACGCACACCGGATGACCCGTCAGGCGCTGTCCTCCACGCTCCGTCCCGCCATCGAACGCGGTGAATTCGTGCTCGACTACCAGCCGTTGGTGGCCATGGAGGACGGCCGGCTCAACGGCGTGGAGGCGCTGATCCGCTGGCATCACCCGCAGTTCGGCACCTTGACGCCGAATCGGTTCATCGGATTGGCGGAGGAGGACGGCTCGATCGTGCAGCTCGGCCGCTGGGCGCTCGCCACCGCCTGCCGCCAGGCCCGCCGCTGGCAGCTGGACCGCCCCGGCGAACCGCCCATCTTCGTCAGCGTGAACGTCGCCGTACGGCAGGTGTGGGACTCGGACCTGGTGGCCGACGTGGCGGAGGTCCTCGCCGAGACCGGACTCGCCCCGCACCTGCTCCAGCTGGAACTGACCGAGTCGGCGGTGATGGGCTCGGCGGGCCGCCCGCTCCAGGCGCTGCAGGCCCTGAGCGACATGGGCGTGCGCATCGCCATCGACGACTTCGGCACCGGCTACTCGAACCTCGCCTACCTGAGCCGGCTGCCGGTGTCCACGCTGAAACTGGACGGCTCCTTCGTACGCGGCTTCCAGTACGAGGGCGACAAGAAGGCGGTCGCCCCCAACCCGGCCGACGAGGTCATCGTGGAGGCGATGATCCAGCTCGCCCACCGGCTCGGCCTGACGGTCACCGCGGAGTGCGTGGAGACCTCGGCGCAGGCCACCCGGCTGCGCCGGATCGGCTGCGACACCGGCCAGGGCTGGCTGTACTCCCGCCCGGTGTCGCCGGATCGTATCTCCGAGCTGCTGGGGGAGCAGGCCTACGTGGTCGGCAACCCGTAGGCGTCCGCGATCAACTCGTACGAGCGCAGGCGCAGTTCACCGCGGTGCGCGTGCGAGGTGAGCATCAGCTCGTCGGCGCCGGTGCGCTTGTGCAGGTCGTCCAGGCCGGCGCGGACCTCGTCGGCGGTGCCGTGCACGATGTTGGCCGTCCAGGAGGCGACGAACTCCTCCTCCATCGGGCTGAACTCGTAGCTCTCGACGTCCTTGGGGTCCGGGAACAGGCCCGGGCGGCCGGTGCGCAGCCGGAGCATGTTCAGGGCCACCGCGCGGGTCTGCCGACGGGCCTCCCGCTCGTCGTCCGTGGCGATCGCCGAGACGCCGATGAGGGCGTACGGCTCGGACAGCACGGCGGAGGGCCGGAAGGTCTGCCGGTACAGGTCCAGGGCCGGGATGGTGTTCTGCGCGGAGAAGTGGTGCGCGAAGGCGAACGGCAGGCCCAGCATGCCGGCCAGCCGGGCGCTGAAGCCGGAGGAGCCGAGCAGCCAGATCGGCGGGCGGTGCGGGGACTGGACGCCGCCGGGGGTGGTTCCCTGCACGGGGCCGGGGATCGCGTGGATACGGCCGTAGGGGTGGCCGTCCGGGAAGCTGTCGTCCAGGAACCGGGTCAGCTCCGCGAGCTGCTGCGGGAAGTCGTCGGCGCCCTCGTTGAGGGTGTCGCTGCGGCGCAGGGCGGCGGCGGTGGCCCCGTCCGTGCCCGGCGCCCGGCCCAGGCCCAGGTCGATCCGCCCCGGCGCCATGGCCTCCAGCGTGCCGAACTGCTCCGCGATCACCAGCGGGGCGTGGTTGGGCAGCATGACGCCGCCCGAGCCGAGCCGGATGCGGTCGGTGTGGGCGGCGAGGTGGGCGAGGATCACGGCGGGCGAGGAGGAGGCCACGCCGGGCATGGAGTGGTGCTCGGCGACCCAGTACCGGTGGAACCCGCGGGACTCCGCGAGCCGGGCGAGCGCGACGCTGGTGCGCAGGGCGTCGGTCGCGGTACTGCCCGCGCCCACCGTCACCAGGTCCAGCACGGAGAGCGGCGCGGGGGCGGTGCCGTGGCTCTTTCCCCGGATCTCGTCTGCCTCGTCTGCCACCACGGTGTGAGCCTCCTGCTTCGGTCCTGAGCTGTCCCGGTGCTAACAGGAGAGACTCTCCGCTTATTCCGGCCGCGGTGCCGGACGGATGCCGGGGTGGTGGTCAGGGGCGCCAGCTGATGCGGTGTTCCGCGAGGTGGGAGAGGACCGCGTGGTTGGCCTCCCAGCCGTCCGGGAACTTCACCAGGGTGCCGAGCTGGACCGGTTCCGTGGAGGGGTAGTCGTCCAGGAGGTCGGTCACGCCGGCGCGGCAGATCACGATGCAGGCGTGGCGGTGGCGGGAGGCCAGGACGCACAGGCGGCCGGTCTCCAGGTGGAACGCGGTGGCGTCGGGGCGGCCGGAGAGCGGGTGCAGGACGACCGTGACGTCGTACTCCCGGCCCTGCAGGCGGTTCGCGGTGTCGACGGTCACGTCCGGCACGCCGAGGTCGGCCAGGGCCGCGCGGACCGCCGCCGCCTGGTCGCGGTGGGCGGTGCCGACGGCGATCCGGTCCGCGGTGAGCGGTGCCGGCTCCGGCGCGCGCTCCGAGACCGCCGCGCCGCCCCGGTCCAGCAGGCGCCGGACGACCGTCGCGACCGCCCGGACCGCCTCCGGGTCCGTGCGCGGGGTGTGCCGGGCGGGCAGCTCCAGCAGGCCCCAGCCGGACTCCGCGGCCTCGTCGATCACCCGGTCCGGGCCGGAGCCGTCCGAGGGGACCGCGAAGGTCAGCCGGCGGTCGCCGTGGGACGTGCCGCTGCGGAAGGGGGTGTACGGGTAGAAGGCCCTCGACACCAGGGGAGCCGCCGAGGCCGGCAGGCGCCAGGAGACCGGCAGGCGGTGCTGGGGCAGGTCCGGGTTGTGGGCCAGGAGGGTGGTGACGGCGGACGCCGAGGGGTCGTACGACAGCCCCGCCCACTGCTCGCTGCCGACGATGGAGAAGGGGTCGAGCTGCCCGGGGTCGCCCACGAACAGCGCCCGCTCGAACAGGCCGGCCACGGCGAGCAGGGAGTCCGAGCGCATCTGGTACGCCTCGTCCACGATCGCATGCCGCCACGGCTCGTCCACCTTCACGTGCGCCCACTTCGCGGCGGTGGACAGCACCACCGGCAGACCGGTCAGCTCGGCCGCCTTCGCCGACGTACGCACCTGCGGCAGGGCGTCCAGCGCCTTGTCGTACGCGTCGGTGTCGCTGCTGTGCAGCCGGCCCACGGGCAGGTCCGGGTTCTTCTCGGCGAGCCGCAGGACCAGGTCGTCCACCTGGGCGTTGGTCTGCGCCACCACCATCAGCGGGCGGCCCGCACCGGCGAGTTCGAGGGCCGCGCGGACCACCAGGGTCGACTTGCCGGCGCCCGGCGGCGAGTCCACCACCACGCCCCGCCGGCCGCCGTGCAGCGTGTCGTCCAGGATCGCGTCGGTGGCGCGGGCGGCCTCGGCCCCGGGGTCGAAGTCGACGGTCGTCACAGCACGTCCTCCTCGGTCACGGGATCGGGGGCCTCCGGCGCCGGTTCGCCCGGCGGGCCGCCGTGCGTCCAGGGCGTCTCCTCGGGATCGGGCAGCTTCGCACCGCCGCGCTGCTCGTGCTCGAAGAGCGTGAAGCAGACCCGGTCGCCCTTCTCCGGCACCGACCCGGGTTCCGGCTCCTTGCCGCGGCCCATCCGGTCCAGGATCCGCAGCACGAGGACGCCCTCGGCCTCCTCGCCCACGAACTCCGCCGACTGCGGCCGGCCGCCCAGCGAGCGGTACACCCGCGCCCGCTCCGCGAGATGCGGCCGGTCCTCCGTGCGGACCGTCACCAGCGGGCGCGGGCTCGGCCGCCTGCCCTCGCTGTACGCCATCACGACGTCGGTCACCTCGCCCGCGAACGCCTCCCCGGCCAGCCGCCGCCCCGCCATCACCAGCGGATCGTCCAGCGCCTCCTGCGCCTCCAGCCGGGCCTGCTCCCGCTCGCGCGTGGCCAGCTTGTTCGCCGCCGTCACCGCGTCGTCCCGGCGCGGCTGCGGCGGCTCGCCGGCCAGCACCCGGTCCCGGTGCGCGGTGAACGACCAGCGGTCCCGGGTCCAGCGTCCCTCCACGTGCGCGCCGGCCGGCAGCGTCCGCAGCAGGTCCAGGCCCCGCCACACCGCGTCCCAGGTGGGCCGGGTGCGGCTCTCGACCAGCTCGCGGATCTCCCGCTCGGCCCGGGTGAGCGCGGCCAGCCGGCCGTCGGCCTCCAGCGGGTCCTCGGCGGCGGCCAAGGCGGTGCGCGCGCGGTCGTAGCGCTCGATCGCCGGGGCCAGCAGCTTGTTGTCGAACGCCGGATCGGTGGCGGGGCCGGCCGGCGGGCACAGCAACTGCCCGTCGGCGTCCCGGGCGAGCTCGGCCCGGCGGGCGGCCTCGGCGCCGGTCAGGCCCTCCGGGGGGTCGATCCAGGCGAGCAGCGCGCCCAGGTGCTGGTCCTCCAGGCCGGACTGGCCGGTCGCCCAGTGCCGGGAGAGCACGTCGGTCAGGGCCAGCAGCAGCGAGGAGCCGGGGACCCGGGCCCGCTCGCCGTAGTGGGTCAGCCAGCGGCCGAGCAGCGGCACCCGGGGCGGCGCCGGGTAGGGCGCGTCCGGGTCCTGCTCGGCGGTGCGCCGGAACCGCATCGAGCGGCCCAGCAGCCGGACGAGGTCCAGACCCGTGCGGCTCGGCACGATCAGCTGGGGCGCGTCGGCGCACAGCTCGGCCGCCACCTTGACCCGCTTGCCGGTCTCCGGGTCGGTCTCGGTGCGCTCGGCCGCCTCCACCGACTGCGCGTACGCGTCGATGTACGGCAGGACGATGTCGGCCAGCTCGGCCAGGAACGTGAAGCGCAGATCGCGGTCGCGGGGCTGCGGTACGACCAGCAGGCGGGGCGCGTCCCGGTCGGTGCCGACCAGCGCGCCGAGCGGGGCGCCGGTCTCACCGGCGGTGGTGAGCGGCACGAACACCAGCGGACGGTCGGACAGATGCCGGTGCCGGACGGTCGCCGCGGGCTGCGCCCGGCCGCTGCCGACGGCCTCCAGCCGGGCGAGGGTGGTGATCAGGGACACGCGGACACCTCCGCGGCCGCCGCCAGTGCCTCCGCGCGCAGGGCCGCGGCCCGGCGCAGGGCGGCCACCGCCGGGTCGTCCGGGTCGCCGCTCTCGCCGCGGGCGGCGGCCAGCACCTCCTCGACCGTGGCCAGGCCGCCCAGTTCGGCCCGCAGGGGCCGGCCGAGACGGGTGACCGCGCCGGCCGCGCGGGCCCGGTCCCGGCAGTGGAAGGCCAGTTCGCAGGCGGACAGGCACTCGGGCGCGTAGGTCGCCGGCACCGCCTCCACGGCCGCCGTCAGCTCCTCGGCGGGCCGGTCGGGCGCGAAGCAGGTGCCCTCGGGCAGCGCGCCGGCGAGTTCCTCGATCCGGGTGAGCCGGGCCAGCTGGCGGGCGGTGACGGCGCGTTGCCTGCGGATGTCGACGGCGGAGGCGGCGGGCAGGTTCGAGAAGTCCTTCGGGCACACCAGCAGCACCCGGTGCCGCACGCGCGGGGCGGGGTCCAGCCGCGCCGCGACCTCCTCCAGGGCGAGCACGTACACCGCGGCCTGCCGGGCCGCCGCGCCCACCTTCGCCGGGTCCGCGGAACCGTCCACCATCGGGAAGGACTTGATCTCCACCACCGACCAGCTGCCGTCCGGGTGCACCACCACCGCGTCCGGCTCCAGGAAGGCGGGCGAACCCGCCACGTCCAGGGCGAGCATCGGATGGTCCAGCAGCGTCCAGCCGCCGGCCTGCGCGGCCTCGCGCAGCGCCAGTGCGGTACGGGCCGTACGCCCCTCGGGGCCGTGCGCGCTCAGGTCGGGTACGGCCGCCCCGGCGGGCGGTTCGGCGCCCGGGTCGAGCCGGCTGTGCACCAGCCGCAGCAGCTCCGCGCCGCCGTCCGCCTTGACCCGCGCCTCGAACGCGTTGCCCCGGGTCAGCGCGAACTGCGACTGCCCGAAGCCCGACGGCGCGCCCAGCGCGGTCGCCAGCCGGGCCTTGTCCACCCCGGCGCCGTCCAGGACCGCCCGCCGGGCGCACCCCGGGTTCGCCGCGAGGGCGGCGAGGGCACGGGCGTCCAGGGCCTTGGCCGGTACGTCGGGACCGCGCAGCTCAGCGAGCCGGTGCCGGAGTCCCTTCGCCCGCGTCGCTGGGGGAGGCGTCCGGTCCGGCCGCGGGGTCGAGCCGCGACTCGCGCTGCCGTGGAATTCGCTCACCCGCCGAAGTCTGGCATCCGGCACTGACAATCGGGGAACCCGTGCCCTCCGGAGCCGGAGCCGGAGCCGGAGCCGGAGCCGGAGCCGGTGCCGGAGCGGTGCCGCGGGACAGCCGGACGCGGACGAGGTCCACGCCCCGCATCACGCGCGGCGCCAGCAGGAGGCCGACGCCCATCACCGCGACGCCCGCGGCCGCGTCCAGGAAGTAGTGGTTGGCGGTGCCCATGACCACGATCGCGGTGAGCAGCGGGTAGAGGACACCGAAGACCTTCGCCAGGCGGGTGCCGCCGTACCGCCACAGCATGACCCCGCACCACAGCGCCCAGCCCACGTGCAGACTCGGCATCGCCGCGTACTGGTTGGTCATGCCGCCCATGCCGCGCGGGGCGCTGGCCTCGCCGCCCCACCAGCCGTAGGAGCTGTACTGGGCCATCGTGTCCACGAAGCCGTGGCCGGCGGAGAGCAGGCGGGGCGGGCAGGTCGGCAGCAGGGTGAAGCCGATCAGGCCGATGAACGTGGACGTCATCAGCCAGGTGCGGGCCGCCCGGTAGTGCTCGGTGCGGGCCCGGAACAGCCAGACGAGCACGACCGGCGTGACCAGGTAGTGCAGCGAGGCGTACCAGAAGTCGGCGGGCACCCCGAGCCAGGCCTCGCGCGTGAACAGCCGGTTGAGCGGGTGCTCGGCGTCGAGGTGCAGGGCCTTCTCGATGCGCAGGATCGCCACGCCGTGGTCGACGGCGCTGCCGACGTCACCGCGCGCGAGGAGCCGGCCGGCCGAGTAGCAGCCGTAGACCAGCAGGATCAGGGGCAGCTCGGTCCACCAGCGCAGCCGGGTTCGCGGGACCACCTCGGTGCCCGGTGTCTCGGTCTGCGGCATCCGATCGCCCTCCCCCTTCTGCTGTACGGCGCCCCGGCGGGCGACCGTGCCACTTTACGGTGTCGCCACTCGGCCCATGAGGGGAGCTCCGGACACCTTCGGTGGGTTTCCAGTCCACGAAGACGCCGGGAGCGCCCGGCGGGTTGCCAGGAATCGGGGTGCGCGATGATGGAAGGACCGCATCCACTTGTTCCGGGTCCTCTTCCCGGATCCGTTCGCTCACCGGAGAGGTCTCGCATGGCACCGCGCATCCTGCTGGCCCGGCACGGACAGACGGCCTGGTCGCTGTCCGGCAAGCACACCGGCAGGACCGACGTGCCGTTGCTGGAGGAGGGGCGGCGCGGGGCCAAGCTGCTCGGCGAGCGGCTGCACCGGCCGCCGCTGGACGGGCTGGCGGACGCCGAGGTGCGCACCAGTCCGCTGTCCCGCGCGCGGGAGACCTGCGAACTGGCCGGCTTCGGCGACCGCGCCACGACGTGGGACGCGCTCGTGGAGTGGGACTACGGCGCGTACGAGGGCATGACCCCGGCCGAGATCCAGGCAGTCCGGCCCGGCTGGCTGATCTGGCGGGACGGGGTCCCGGAGGGTGAGACCCTCGCCGAGGTCACCGCGCGCGCGGACGAGGTCGTCGCCTGGGCCCGCTCGGCCGACCGCGACGTCCTGGTCTTCGCCCACGGGCACATCCTGCGGTCGATCGGCGCGCGGTGGCTGGGGCTGGGGCTGGACTTCGCCGCGCGCATCCGGCTGAACCCGACCTCGCTGTCCGTCCTCGGCTGGGCCTACGGGGAACCGGCGATCGAGAGCTGGAACGACCTGGGGCACCTTGCGGGCTGACGGGACGCCCCTACACCCGCCGGGGCAGCGAGGCGTGGCGGTCCAGGAACTCCGACACCCCCGACGCCCGCCGGTGCGGCAACAGCACCCGCGCGGTCCCGGCGAGCATCGTCTGGATGCGGGAGGACTGGACCTGGTCCAGCAACGACAGCACCCGCAGCCCCGCCTCCGCCGCCTCGTCGGGACGGCCCTCGCGGGCGAGGTCGTCGGCCAGCTCCGCGGTGTAGAGCGCGATGTTGCGGGTGAAGTGCGGGTCCTGCAGGTGCGCCGCCCGCCGCGCGTGCCGGGACGCCCGCCCCCAGTCGCCCAGCGTGGACCAGCACTGCGCCTCCAGTCCCTCCAGCTCGGCCTCTCCGTAGAAACTCATCCACTCGGGGTCGGCGTCCGAGCGGCCCCGCTCGAAGAGGGCGTGCGCGCGGGCCAGCGCCTGCGCGCAGCCGGTGCGGTCGGCCAGCCCCGCCCAGCCGCCCGCCTCGCGCAGCGCGAGCAGGGACATCAGCCGGTCGGAACCGAGCGGCCGGGCGGCGCGCTGCGCGGCCTGCGCGGCCCGGACCGCCTCCCGGGGGCGCCCGGCGTCCCGGGCCAGGAACGCGGTGTTGCAGAAGGCGTGCGCCTCCAGGGCCGGGTCTCCGGTCATGCGGGCGGTGGCCAGCGCCTCCGCGTAGTGCGAGCGGGCATCGTCGAAGCGCCCGGAGTCGTGGGCCAGCCAGCCCACCGAGATGGCGAGTTCACCGGCGCCCGCGTGCAACCGGTCGGCGGTGGTCTGCCGGGTCGCGCCGGCGTCGAGCAGCGCGTAGGCGGCGCGCAGCGGAGCGGCCGCGCGCCGGTAGAGGCCGTCCGCGCCGTGCCGGTCGTCGAGCAGCCGGATCCGGCGGACGGCCTCCTCCAGTGCGGCCACCTCAGGGGTTCCGGCCCGCCGCAGCGGCCGTTCGGCCGCCGCGGCGCCGGTGGCGAGCCCCAGCGGGGCCAGTGTGGCGGCGGCCACCGTGGCGCCTCCGCCGGTCATGAATGCGCGACGCAGCACGTCGCTCTCCTCGTGGTTCAGGGGGACTTCCGCACAGGGCTCGTGCGGTTCGTACCGGTCGTGCGGATCGTGCGTGTCCTGCGTGTCGTAGGGGTCATACGGCTCCCCGGCCGCGCGTGACTCACCGGGCCCCGCGTCCGCGGGGTGCGGCTGCGGCGCCTCCACGGCCGTCCGCGCCGCGCGCCCGCGGACGGCCGAGCGGGGGGCGAAGCCGAGGTCGGTGAGGGTGCGGCCGGGGAACATGTGCAGGAACACCCGTTCGTACGCGTAGTTGGGGCAGCGGATCTCGCCGGCCTCGACCCGGCCGATGTAGCGCGCGTCACAGCTCACCCGCTCACCGATCTCCCGTGCCGCCCGCCGCACCAGCGCCGCGAACTCGGCCGGTGAGCGCCGGCCGCGCAGCTGCCGGAAGGCGAGGTTCGGCCGGGCTGGCCGTTCGGGCTGTGACGAGGTCACGGTTGACGACGCCATGGCCGGGTCCTCTCGTGCGAACCGTCGAACCATGCCGGACCGGGATGATTTCGGGACGAGTTGCCCGTGTGACGCCTCGGTTCCGGCGGGCATGAACGTACCTGCTGTGAAGGACCCGCCACGCGGTGTTTGGCTACAAACCGGATATCTCATCCACGATCTGCCATGAAGTGCCATCCTTTGCGGCGCACTTGTGCCGTAGCCGTTGACGCGCTCGCGCGTTGGACCCCACGGACCGCAACAGGGCTGTGTGGTGGAGGCCGGCATGGAGACCAGCCAGAGCAACGAACCTTGTACGTCGTCGCCGGCGTCGTCGTGCACGGCGGGTGACACGGCATGCGACCTCGTGACGGTGCCGACCCGGCAGGGGCTGGAGGCGGTCGACATCCTGCGGCGGGGAGCCGCGGACGCGGTGGGCCCCGTGCTGCACGACGACGGCTGCGGCACCCTCGGCTTCCTGGTGCCGGCCGGTACGGCCGCCGGCTGGGACCTGCCCGGCAGCACCTGCACCGAGACGGACGGCCGCGGGCTGCGGCTGGCCCCCGAGCCGCCGGTGGCGGGATCCGGCTGGCTGCTGCCGCCCGGCGAGGCCGACCTCGCCACCGACCCGGTGGTGCTGCGCCGGGCCCTGGGCGAGGCGGCCCGTCTGCTCGAGGCCGCCGACAACTGCCGCTGACGCCCGCCCGCGGCCGCTCCCGCTCGCGGCAGCTGCGAAAATGGCCCCATGGGCAGGTCCAGGAACACGCGGCGCAGGCCGGCCGCCGTCGCCGTCGAGGAACCGGTCGACGGCGGGATCGCGCGGCTCGTGCCCGACCCGGACCGCGGCCGGGCCTGGACGCTGCTGATCGACGGAGCGCCCCAGTCGCACGTCGACCTCGACGACCCGGCCCACCTCTCCTTCGAATACCAGCGCCGTCTCGGCCATGTCATCGACCTCGTCGCCCCGCCCGGCAGGCCCGTGCACGCCGTGCACCTCGGCGGCGGCGCGTTCACCCTCGCGCGGTACGTCGCCGCGACCCGGCCCCGCTCCACCCAGCAGGTCGTGGAGCGGGACGCGCGCCTGGTCGACCTGGTCCGCCGCGAGCTGCCGCTGGACGCCAACGCGCGGATCCGGGTGCGCGCCGTCGACGCGCGCGCGGGCCTGGCCAAGGTGCCGGACGGCTGGGCCGACCTGGTCGTCGCGGACGTGTTCAGCGGCGCCCGCACCCCCGCCCACCTCACCTCCACCGAGTTCCTGGACGAGGTCCGCCGCGCCCTGAAGCCCTCCGGCGTCTACGCGGCCAACCTCGCCGACGGTCCGCCGCTCGCGCACCTGCGCGGGCAGATCGCCACCGCCGCGGCCCGGTTCGGGGAACTCGCGCTGATCGCCGACGCGGCCGTGCTGCGCGGCAAGCGCTTCGGCAACGCGATCCTGGTCGCCGCCGACACCCCGCTGCCGCTCGCCGACCTCACCCGCCGCGCCGCCTCCGACCCGCACCCCGGCCGGGTCGAACACGGCAGGCAGCTCACCGACTTCACCGGTGGCGCGCCGCCCGTGACGGACGAGACCGCGGTGGCCTCCCCGGCCCCGCCGCCCTCGGTGTTCCGCTAGGGTCCCGCGGCTGCTGCTGATCTGGTGACCCGTCACGTCGCGCGCACCGAGCCGGTCCAGAACTCCGCCGGCCAGCCGATCGGCTGGAAGGGGGACATCCGCCAGCGGGTCAACGGCGCCGCGGCCAGCGGCACCGTCTACGTCGTCTGCGCCCAATGACCCCGGCGGGCGCGTGGTCGTAGCGCCGCGGTGAAGGCCGCCCCCCCGCCGGCCGGTCGGCCGGGGCGGCCGTTCCGCTCAGTAGGTCCCGACCTCCACCCGTGGCGGCCCGTCGTGCCAGGTGCAGAACACCGACACCCGGTCCGCGCCCCGGCTGAACTCCACCCGGATCCAGCTCTCCGTCTTCCACACCTGCATTCCCCAGCCGGTCCCGGGGGTCGCCGAGACCAGCGTCGCGTCGGCCGGACCCAGGTCGAACACCGCCCGGCCGCCGTCGGTGTCGTAGGACCTGACCCGGCCGGAGGCGGTGGCGGAGGCGGTCGGGGAGGGCGGCCGGGTGCGGGCCGGGATGCGCGTCGGCGTGGGCGCCGGCCGGGACGGCCGCGCGTGCGACGGGGTCGGGGAGGGAGAGGGCGTCCGGGAAGCGGGCCGCACGTCCCGGGTGTCCGCGTCGGCCGCCGTGACCGGCAGGGCCCGCGGCGGGTCGTACGCCGTCCCCGCCATCACCGAGTGCACACCCCACCACGACAGCGTGACCGACGCTCCCGTCGCGAGCAGCCATGCCAGTACGTGTACGAGTCCTCTGCGCATCGCGGGCCATACTGCCCCAGCGGTACCGCCGTGTGCACATGCCCCGGGTTATCCACAGGCGCCCGCCCGGGTCGGCCGCATGGCGTACGGTGCGGCGCATGGCAAGTGTGCTCGTCGTCGAGGACGACCAGTTCGTACGCTCGGCGCTCATCCGGCATCTGACCGACGCCGCACACACCGTGCGCAGCGTCGGTACGGCACTGGAGGCGCTGCGCGAGGTCGCCCATTTCCGCTTCGACCTGGTCATCCTGGACCTCGGACTGCCCGACCTGGACGGCTCCGAGGCCCTGAAGATGCTCCGCGGCATCACGGACGTGCCCGTCATCATCGCCACCGCCCGGGACGACGAGACGGAGGTCGTCCGGCTGCTGAACGCGGGGGCGGACGACTATCTCACCAAGCCCTTCTCCGTCGAGCACCTCTCCGCGCGGATCGCGGCCGTGCTGCGCCGGGCCCGTTCCGCCGGCGCGGAGGCCCCGCCCCCGGCCGTCCTGCGCGTCGGCGGGCTCACCGTCGACCCGCTGCGCCGCCAGGCCGCGTTGGACGGCGTCCGGCTCGACCTGACCCGCCGGGAGTTCGACCTGCTGGCCTTCCTGGCCGGCCGCCCCGGGGTCGTCGTCCCGCGCAAGGAACTCCTCGCCGAGGTCTGGCAGCAGTCCTACGGCGACGACCAGACCATCGACGTCCACCTGTCCTGGCTGCGCCGGAAACTGGGGGAGACGGCCGCCCGGCCGCGTTATCTGCACACCCTGCGCGGTGTCGGTGTGAAGCTCGAACCTCCCGCGGACCCCTCGGTCGACGGGCAGGTCCCGTGATGAGGTGGGCCCTGGTCAAGGTCTGCCTGGCGGTCACCACGATGGTCGTGGTCGCCTTCGCCGTCCCGCTCGGCCTGGTCGTCAAGGAGATGGCCCGCGACCGCGCCTTCTCGAACGCCGAGCGGCAGGCCGCCGCGGTCGCGCCCGCCCTGTCCATCACCACCGACCGGGACCAGCTGGAGCGCGTGGTGGCCTCGGCCGGCGCCGACTCCGGAATGGCCGTCCACCTGCCCGCCGACGGCGGCCGGAGCGCGCTCGACATCGGCCGGCAGCGCGCCACCGCCCGCGACATCCAGGCCGTACGGAAACTGGGCCGCGCCTCCACCACCACCGTGCCCGGCGGCTCCACCCTGCTCCAGCCGGTCGCGCTCGGCTCCACCGCCATCGCCGTGGTCGAGGTGTACGTCCCCGAGTCCGAGGTGACCCACGGCGTCGGCACGGCCTGGGCGGTGCTCGCGGCCGTCGGGCTCGCGCTGATCGTCGGCTCGGTGGCCGTCGCCGACCGGCTCGGGGTGCGCATGGTGCGGCCCGCCCGGCGGCTGGTCGAGGGCGCGCGCGACCTGGGCGAGGGCAAGCTGGGCGCCCGGGTGCGGGAGGAGGGCCCGACCGAACTCCGGCTCGCCGCCGCCGCGTTCAACTCCATGGCCGACCAGGTCGTCCAACTCCTCGCCAACGAGCGGGAACTGGCCGCCGACCTCTCGCACCGGCTGCGCACCCCGCTCACCGTCCTCCGGCTCAACGCGGCCTCCCTCGGCGCCGGGCCGGCCGCCGAGCAGACCCGCGCCGCCGTCGCCCAGCTGGAGAGCGAGGTCGACACCATCATCCGCACGGCCCGGGAGGCCAAGCCGCAGACGGCCGCCGCCGGGCCCGGCGCCGGGTGCGACGCGGCCGAAGTGGTGCGTGAGCGGATGGAGTTCTGGTCCGCGCTCGCCGAGGACGAGGGCCGCAAGTGGCGGGTGGCCGGCGTGGACCGGCCGGTGCGCATACCCGTGGCCCGCGCCGACCTGGCCGCCGCCCTCGACGCCCTGTTCGGCAACGTCTTCCGGCACACCCCCGAGGGCACCGCCTTCGCGGTCGACGTGCACAACGGCGAGGACGCGGTGATCGTGCTCGTCTCGGACGCGGGTCCCGGCATACCCGACCCCGAGGCGGCGATGGCCCGCGGCCGGGGCTCCGGCACCACCGGCTCCACCGGCCTCGGCCTGGACATCGTGCGCCGGCTCGCCGAGTCCACCGGCGGAGACGTCCGCATCGGCGCCTCGGTGCTGGGCGGCACGGAGGTGCGGATCTGGTTCCAGCTGGACGCGCGGGGGCCGGCGGGGCGCAGACGGCGGGGGGTCGCCCGGAGGCGCCGACCGGGCAAATTGGTCTCGACCTTTAACCGTCCCCGATCCCTTCCTTAAGCGAACCCTAAGGTCTCCGACCGGCGGCCGGAACAAGCCGTTTGTCCTGTTCCCGGTCGCTAGCGTGCTGCCACACCCCACCCCCCGTGAACAGCGAAGGCAGGCACGCGCATGAGCACGCACCGGCGCAGGATCAGTGGCAGGAACAAGGCGATAGGCGGCCTGGTGGCCGCGGCCGTGGCGGGCGGCGGCGCGGTCCTGCTCACCGGCACCGCGAACGCGGCCGGGGTGAACGCGGCGTACACGAAGACCAGCGAATGGTCGACGGGTTACACCGCCCAGTACGTCGTCACCAACAACACCGGTGCGGCCGAGAAGACCTGGACACTGGAGTTCGACCTCCCGGAGGGCGCCAAGCTCGGCTCGCTCTGGAACGGCGAGTCCAGCGTGAGCGGCCGGCACGTCACCGTGCAGCCGGCCAAGTGGGACACCGACGGCCTGGCCCCCGGCAAGTCGGTGACCGTCGGCTTCGTGGTGAGCGGCAGCGGCGACCCGACCGGCTGTCGTATCGACGACACACAGTGTTCCGCCGACGGCGGCGCGACCCCCGAGCCGAGCGGCCGGCCGACGCAGACCACGCCGGCCCCCACGCCCACCAAGTCGACTCCCACGCCCACCCCCACCAAGACGACCGCCACGCCCACCGCCACGCCCACCCCCACGGGCGACTCCGGGACCGGCACCACCGGCTCCGCCGGCTTCGCCCCCTACGTCGACACCAGCCTCTACCCGGCCTTCGACCTCCTCGGCGCCGCCGACGCGACCGGCGTGAAGAACTACAACCTCGCCTTCCTCACCGACGGCGGCGGCTGCACCCCCAAGTGGGGCGGCGTCACGGACCTCACCGGCGACGCCGTGGCCGCGCAGATCGGCTCGCTGCGCGCCAAGGGCGGCGACGTCCGGGTCTCCTTCGGCGGCGCCTCCGGCTCCGAGCTGGCCACCACCTGCTCCTCCGCGGACGCGCTGGCGGCGGCCTACGGCAAGGCGGTCGACGCGTTCAAGCTGACCAAGGTGGACTTCGACGTCGAGGGCGGCGCGCTGCCCAACACCGCCGCCAACACCCGCCGCGCCCAGGCCATCGCCAAGCTCCAGGCCCAGCACCCGGGCCTGGACGTCTCCTTCACCCTCCCGGTGATGCCCGAGGGCCTCACCCAGGACGGCGTGAACCTGCTCGCCGACGCCAAGGCCAACGGCGTGAAGATCAGCACGGTGAACATCATGGCGATGGACTACGGCCCCGCGTACAGCGGTGACATGGGCACGTACGCCGAGCAGGCGGCGACGGCCACCCAGGCCCAGGTCAAGAGCGTGCTGGGGCTGTCCGACACCGCCGCCTGGAAGACCGTCGCCGTCACCCCGATGATCGGCGTCAACGACGTCTCCTCCGAGATCTTCAAGGTCGAGGACGCCACCCAGCTGGTGAACTTCGCCAAGTCCAAGGGCCTCGGCTGGCTCTCCATGTGGTCCGCGACCCGCGACCAGCAGTGCGCGGGCGGCACCAAGCCCACCGCCGACGCCACCTGCAGCTCCGTCATCCAGGAGAAGTCCGCCTTCGCGAAGGCGTTCGCGGCGTACAAGGGATAACTCCCGCGCAGAGAAGAGATAGCTCGCGTACCAGAGGCGCGGCCCGCTCCCACGACGGGCCGCGCCCCGCCTGTCACACGGCGGGTTCCACCGGCGGCAGTACCCCCGTCCGGGCCGCCTGCGCGTACCACCGCGCGCTCGACTTCGGCGTCCGCTCCAGCGTCGCGTAGTCCACGTACACCGCGCCGAACCGCTTGCCGTAGCCGTACGCCCACTCGAAGTTGTCCATCAGGGACCACAGGTAGTACCCGCGCACATCCGCGCCGTCGGCGATCGCGCGGCGCACCTCCGACAGATGCCCGTGCAGGTAGGCGATGCGCTCGGGGTCGTGCACCCGGCCGTCGGGGTCGGGCTTGTCGTCGTAGGCCGCGCCGTTCTCGGTGACGTACAGGGGCAGGCCCGGCGCCTCGCGCGTGTAGCGCGTGATCAGGTCGTACAGGCCCGTCGGGTCGATCGTCCAGCCCATCTCCGTGCGGTCGCCGGGAGTCTGGTGGAAGAGGATGTCGTCCGCGGCCGGCCAGGGCGAGTGCTCGCTGGAGCCGTGCCCGTCCGCCCGGGGGCCCTTGGCCTCGCCGGACGCGGCCGAGACCAGGGTCGGCGTGTAGTAGTTCAGGCCCAGCGCGTCCAGCGGGGCGTTGATCGTGCGGAGGTCGCCGTCGAGGACGTACGACCAGTCGGTCACCGAGCGCGTGGCCTCCAGCAGCGACGACGGGTACGCGCCGTGCAGCATCGGGCCGTGGAAGACGCCGTTGGCCAGGTCGTCGATCCGGCGGGCCGCGGCCAGGTCCGCCGGGTCCTGGGAGAGCGGCCGTACGACGGAGGAGTTGAGGCTGACCGCGATCTGGTTGCGGGCCGGCATCGCCGCCCGCAGGGCCGAAGCGGCCAGCCCGTGCCCCAGGTTGAGGTGGTGCGCCGCGCGCAGCGAGGCCGCCGGGTCGGTGCGCCCCGGGGCGTGCACGCCCGAGCCGTACCCCAGGAAGGCGCTGCACCACGGCTCGTTGAGGGTGATCCACTGCTCCACCCGGTCACCGAGCGCCTCGCCGACGAGCTGGGCGTACTCGGCGAACCGGAACGCGGTGTCCCGCACCGGCCAGCCGCCCGCGTCCTCCAGCTCCTGCGGCAGGTCCCAGTGGTAGAGGGTGAGCGCCGGCTTGATGCCCCGCGCCAGCAGCTCGTCGACCAGCCGGCGGTAGAAGTCCAGCCCCCGCTGGACCACCGGCCCCCGGCCGGTCGGCTGCACCCGGGACCAGGAGACGGAGAAGCGGTACGCGGTCAGGCCCAGCTCCGCCATCAGCGCCACGTCGTCGCGGTAGCGGTGGTAGTGGTCGACCGCGACGTCCCCCGTCTCGCCGGCGGCCGTCTTGCCCGGCGTATGGCTGAAGGTGTCCCAGATCGAGGGGGTGCGGCCGTCCTCCCGCACCGCCCCCTCGATCTGGTACGCCGAGGTCGCGGCGCCCCAGAGGAAGGCGGGAGGAAACGTCACGGACGAAACGGAGTCTGGCATGGAAGCGCTCCCATGAAGGGTCGGAGGAGCCGACGGATGAAGTGGGGGAGGAGGGGCCGGGACGGCGGTGACCCGGCCCCCTCGAAGACGGACGGGCGGATCAGCCCTTGATCGCGCCCTGCATGATCCCGCCCACGATCTGCTTGCCGAACAGCAGGAAGGCGACCAGCAGCGGCAGCGTGCCGAGCAGCGCGCCCGCCATGATCACCGCCTGGTCGGGGACGTACCCGGTGCCGAGCGAGTTCAGGGCCACCTGCACGGTCGGGTTCTGCTGGGTCAGGGCGATGATCGGCCACAGGAAGTCGTTCCAGGCGAACACGAACGTCAGCAGGCCCAGCACCGCCATCGCGGGACGCGCGGCCGGGAAGACCACGTGCCACACGATCCGCAGGCTGCTCGCCCCGTCCACCCGGGCCGCCTCGATCAGCTCCGTCGGCAGCGCCTGCACCAGGTACTGCCGCATGAAGAACGTGCCGAACGCGGTCACCAGGCTCGGCAGGATCACCGTCTGGAGCTGGTTGGACCAGCCCAGGTCCGACATCCACAGGTACAGCGGTACGACGGCCAGCTGCGGCGGGATCATCATGGTGCCGATGGTCAGCAGCAACAGCACGCTGGAGAACCGGAACCGCAGCTTGGCGAAGGCGAAGCCGGCCAGCGTGGAGAACAGCACCGTGCTCACCGTGATGGTGCCCGCCACGATCACCGAGTTCAGCATGGCGGTGCCGAGTCCGGCCTGGTCCCAGGCCGCCTCCAGGTTCTTGAAGAGGTTGCCGCCGAACCACAGCGGCGGCGGGGTCTGGGCCAGGCGCCGGTCGGTGCGGGAGGCCGCGATCGCCGTCCACACCAGCGGGGCCAGCGAGACCAGCGCGAACACGGTGAGCACGAGGTAGGTCACCGGGCCGGCGTGCAGCTGCTTGCCCGCGCCCATCCGGCCGCGGCGCCGGCCCGCCTCCCGGGGCAGGGTCGCTTCAGTGGTGGTCATTGGGACTTCCTCAGCCGTCGGGTGAGCAGCAGATTGACCGCGGCCACGAGCAGCAGGATCAGGAACATCGACCAGGCGATCGCGGACGCCTTGCCGAGGTTGCCGATGATCCAGCCCTGGTCGTACATGTACAGACCGAGCGTCTGGTACTGGTGCTCCGAGCCGCCCTTGGACCCGCTGACCCCGCCGAACAGCAGCGGCTCACCGAAGAGCTGGGTCGCGCCGATGGTGGAGACGACCACCGTGAACAGGATCGTCGGCCGCAGCTGCGGAATGGTCACGTGCCGGAACTGCTGCCAGCGGTTGGCGCCGTCGATCGCCGCCGACTCGTACAGGTCGGCCGGGATCGCCTGCATGGCGGCCAGGTAGATCAGCGCGTTGTAACCGGTCCACCGCCAGATCACGATGGACGACACCGCGAACTGCGAACCCCAGTCGGACTCACGCCAGTTGACCGGATCCACCCCGAAGAAGTGGAGGACCCAGTTGACCATGCCGCCGTCCCACGAGTACAGCAGCGTGAACACCAGGGTCGCCGCCGCCACCGAGGTGGCGTACGGGGTCAGCATCACCACGCGCCACATGGTCGAGCCGCGCAGCTTGTAGTTGAGCAGGTGCGCGAGCGCGAGCGCGGCCAGCAGCTGCGGCACCGTCGAGATGACGCCGATGCTGAGGGTGTTCTTCAGGGCGTTCCAGAAGAAGTCCGAGGACAGCAGGTTCCGGTAGTTGTCCAGGCCCGCCCAGGTCTGGTGGTCGAGCGCCGACAGCTGCACGTCGTGCAGCGAGTACCAGGCCGTGTAGAGCAGCGGGACCAGCGAGAAGGCCCCGAAGAGAAGGAAGAAGGGGGCGACGAAGACGTACGGCGACGCCTTCATGTCCCAGCGGTACAGCCGGCTGCGCCAGGAGTCGGGCGCCGACGGCGCACCGCGACCGCGAGCGCCCCGGGCCGCGCCCGGCGAGGTGCCGGGCGCGGCCTCGGCGCTCGACGCGGGATGCGCGAGAGCCTGCTTGGAGCTGCTCACTGGCCGAGCACGTCCTTGATCTCGTTCTTCGCGGCGTCCCAGCCCTGCTCGGGCGACTTGCCCTTCTGCTCGACCTGGAGGATGCCGACGTCGGTCAGCGCGCTGTTGATCGGCTGGTCCTTGACGCCGAAGTACTGGACCGGGATGGTCTTCGCCGAGTCGGCGAAGATCTGCGTGATCGGCGCGTTCGAGAAGTACGTCGTGGTGTCGGCGGCCGGCTTCAGGCCGGCGTACGCCGACGGGGTCGACGGGAAGCTGGCCTGCTTGGCGAAGACCTTCGCCTGCTGCTCCGGCGCGGTCAGCCACTTCACCAGCTCGATGGCCTCCTTCTGGTGCTTGCCCGCCGTCGGCACGCCCAGGAAGGAGCCGCCCCAGTTGGCCGCGGTCGGGGCCGCCGCCACGTCCCAGTTGCCCTTGCCGGAGTCACCGGACTTCTGCTCGATGTAGCCGATCATCCAGGCCGGGCAGGCCACGCTCGCGAAGGTGCCGTTGGCGAAGCCCTGGTCCCACGGCTTGTCGAACTGCTTCAGCTTGGCCGACATGTTGCTGGTGGCGACGGCCATCGCCGCGTCCCAGGACTTCTTCACACCGTCGGACTCGTCCCAGACGACGTTGCCGTCCTTGTCGTAGTACCGGGTCTCGGCGCCGCCGAGGGCCGCGTTGTACACCGAGGAGGCGGAATCCACGAACTTGGTGCCGTTCGGCGCCTTCTTCATGTACTGCTTGCCCACGTCGACGTACTTCTGCCAGTCACCCTTCCACTGGGCGGCCAGCTTGGTCCGGTCCGTCTCCAGACCGGCCTTCTTGAACAGGTCCTTGCGGTAGCAGATCGCCATCGGGCCGATGTCCGTGCCGAGGCCGATGGTCCTGCCGTCCTTGGTGGTGGCCTGCGCGAGCTTCCAGTCCAGCCACTGCGACTTGTCGACCTCCTTGCCGAGGTCGACGAACTTGTTCGCCTGGGTCTGCACGGCCTCGGTGATGTTGCCGACCTCGATGGCCTGGACGTCGTCGGTGCCGGAGCCGGCCTGGAGGCGGGTGAGCACCTTCGGCCAGTAGACGTCGGTACGAGTGGTGACGTTCTCCTTGATGCTGATGTCCTTGTGGAGCTTCATGTACTCGTCGTAGAGGCCGGCCTGCTTGTAGCCGAAGACGCCGAAGGTCCCGATGGTCAGCGTGATCCTGCCCTTGCCGCCACCCCCGTCGCCGCCCGAGTTGTCCGACGAGCCGTCGTCCGAGTCGCTGGCGCAGCCGGCCAGCAGCCCGGTGGTCAGTGCGGCCACGGCCGTGAAGGCCATCAGCCGATGGGACCGGCGGATGCTCGTGCGCATTACGTCCTCCTGTTGCCTGACGTGCCGACCCCCCGGCCAACTGCTGGAATTGGGCCCGTTCGTACTCGCTGCGGCTCGGGCGGGGAACGTGCGGAATGTGTAGGTGTCAGGTACTGTGGGAGCGCTCCCACAAGTGATGTGTTGAAGGGTCGTCGGTTCCCGCCAGGGTGTCAAGGGAGCGGACAGGGCGAACCGCGTTCAGTTATCTGCCTGTTAACTGCCCTCGCGGGCCACCTGGCACCGCTCACCACTCTGGCCAGGACTGTTAGATTCCAGCCAGAACAGACACGGCGAGAAAGGCGGAGCCCATGGCAAGCCACGGAGGGCGGGGCCGGAGCGGAGGGCGGCCCACGCTCGAAGAGGTCGCCGCGCGGGCCGGGGTCGGGCGGGGCACGGTCTCCCGGGTGATCAACGGCTCCCCCCGGGTCAGCGACGCCACCCGCGCCGCGGTCCAGGCGGCCGTCGCCGAACTCGGCTACGTCCCCAACACCGCCGCCCGCGCCCTCGCGGCCAACCGCACCGACGCCATCGCCCTGGTCGTCCCCGAGCCGGAGACCCGGTTCTTCGCCGAGCCGTACTTCTCGGACATGCTGCGCGGGGTCGGTGCCGAGATCTCCGACACCGAGATGCAGCTGCTGCTGATCTTCGCGGGCAGCGACCGCGAGCGGCAGCGCCTGGCCCAGTACCTGGCGGCCCACCGCGTCGACGGTGTCCTGCTGGTCTCCGTCCACGCCGACGACCCCCTGCCCGATCTCCTGTCCCAGCTGGAGATCCCCGCCGTGATCAGCGGCCCGCGCTCGGCGGCCGAGTCGCTCACCTCGGTGGACTCGGACAACTACGGCGGGGCCCGCTCGGCCGTGGAGCACCTGCTCGGCCGGGGCCGCCGCCGGATCGCGCACATCACCGGCCGTCTGGACGTCTACGGCGCCCAGCGCCGCGTCGACGGCTACCGCGACGCGCTGCGCGACGCGGGCCACCCGGCCGACGACCTGCTCATCGAGCCGGGCGACTTCACCGAGGAGGGCGGCCGCCGGGCGATGACGGTCCTGCTGTCCCACCACCCCGACCTGGACGCGGTCTTCGCCGGCTCGGACGTGATGGCGGCCGGCGCCCGCCAGGTGCTGCGCGAGGCGGGCCGCCGCATCCCCGACGACGTCGCCCTGGTCGGCTACGACGACTCCGCCATCGCCCGCCACATGGACCCGCCGCTCACCAGCGTCCGCCAGCCCATCGAGGAGATGGGCCGCGCGATGATCGACCTTCTTCTCACCGAGATCGCCGACCGCCGCCCACCCGCGTCCCGCGGCCTGGACCGCCGCCGGGCGGTGCTCCCGACGGAACTGGTGGTCCGGGCGTCGTCGTAGCGGGGATCGGCAGATCGACCCGTCTGCCGGTCCCGGCTCGCACGCGATCCGAACGGGCCCCGGAACGCGTTCAGCCGGTGCCCCGTCTTGCGACGGAGTCACCGGCTGAACCTTCAGGGTGAGTGACGGGACTCGAACCCGCGGCATCCTGGACCACAACCAGGTGCTCTACCAGCTGAGCTACACCCACCATGACCGGTGGTGGAACTTGTCGTTTCCCCGACCGGCCGAGAAGAAGTCTACAGGGTCCGAAGGGGTGCTCGCGCACAGGTTTTCGCGCGGGCCGCCGAGCGGCCCCCGGGGGAGCCCGCCCGGGCGGTTACTGCGCGGGCAGGACGTGTTTGGCGGCGATCGCCCTGGCGGTGTCGGAGTCCGGGCCGGGCTGCGGCACGAAGATGGCCTCGCGGTAGTAGCGCAGCTCGGCGATGGACTCGCGGATGTCGGCGAGGGCCCGGTGGTTGCCGTTCTTCTCCGGGCTGTTGAAGTACGCCCGCGGGTACCAGCGGCGGGCCAGCTCCTTGACCGAGGACACGTCGACGATCCGGTAGTGGAGGTAGTCCTCCAGGGTCGGCATGTCCCGCAGCAGGAAGCCCCGGTCGGTACCGACCGAGTTGCCGCACAGGGGCGCCTTGCCGGGCTCCTTCACGTGCTCCCTCACGTACGCCAGCACCTGCTCCTCGGCGTCCTTCAGGGTCGTACCGTTCTCCAGCTCGGCGAGCAGCCCGGACGCGGTGTGCATCTGGCGGACCACCTCCGGCATCGTCTCCAGGGCCCGGGCAGGCGGGCGGACGACGATGTCCACCCCCTCGCCGAGTACGTTCAGCTCGGAGTCGGTGACGAGGGCGGCCACCTCGATGAGCGCGTCGTCGGACAGCGAGAGGCCGGTCATCTCGCAGTCGATCCACACCATGCGATCGTTCATGTGTCTCACCTTACGGCGCGCCGCGCTGAGCTGGACCGACCGTGGCGCCCCCCTCGAAGCGCCCCCAACACCCCACCCGGGCGGCGGGCCCCGCCCCCCCCCAACCCAAAAAAACACGCCGCCCACCCAAACAGCTGCCC